>NZ_JAOTPL010000074.1:0-205 GCF_025631005.1 Haoranjiania flava | reverse complement strand
TCTTTTATTTTACGCAATCCTAATTGCACACCACAAAAGTACTGCATGCTCCAGTCTGTGTTCAACCGCGCAATCAACAACTCATCACTCAGACCCAAATAATGCTTTAAAAACATCAGGGCTATTCCTCCTTCTACATTTAAAAATGGCTTACGACCACGCCCACTTTTATAAAATGAAGGTGCCGGTATTTTGCAGGCTAGCT
>NZ_JAOTPL010000073.1:0-219 GCF_025631005.1 Haoranjiania flava | reverse complement strand
GATGATGGATGCATTAGCCGTCATCATAGCAAAGAAGATCCACACCCGTTCGGTATTTTGTGTACGGGCTTTTACTTTGTTTAAAAGATAGTGGTTCTTTTCGTTTCCAAAACTACCCTCCAGTACTGTGGCTCTTACAACTGAGAGTGCAGAGCGCATTTGCTGTTTTTGAGTGGCCAGTTTTCCTTCATTGCCTTTGGCAACAAAACTGTTAGCGAT
>NZ_JAOTPL010000072.1:0-220 GCF_025631005.1 Haoranjiania flava | reverse complement strand
CGTCAGGTGAAAACACCTGACACGGCTTAAAAGGTTCACAAATAGGACTGTTCGAATCTAAGGCGCGCCTGTCAGTGAGAGGAAGCAATGCACAGAAGGTGATTGATTCGCCCGAAAGAGGTTATAGACTTTAGACCTCTGCGGCGAAGCAATTGTTCCTGAGTGCAAATTGCTTCCGGGTCAGGGCTACGTGCGTGGCTCACCTTCAGGCGGGCTAGAC
>NZ_JAOTPL010000071.1:0-222 GCF_025631005.1 Haoranjiania flava | reverse complement strand
TCTTAAAGGGAATACTTTGATATAAAACTCCCAGGTCTGTGGATAAAAAAGCAGCCTCCTGAACCTCGGATGTTTGTAAAAACAAAGGATTGTAATACATTTGAAGTGAAGTTTTCTATGCCTCACTTTGATCACTTTTTGTGCCATTGTGGGGCTCTTTTTCACTTACTAACATTCCCAAACCCTTTGTGAGTAACTATTCCAAATTTTCGGAAAGACCCT
>NZ_JAOTPL010000070.1:0-222 GCF_025631005.1 Haoranjiania flava | reverse complement strand
AGCCAAAGAATGCAGCAGGCCAAACGAAGATGCGCTTAAATCAAAAATCCAAATCTCCGGTCAATTTTAAATGATTGGATGGAATCGTTGTGTGCATTTGAGAAAAAATCAGCCGGTTATCCACATCCCTGATCCAAAAATCAAAAAACGTACCGGCTTATTAACAAAAATCCATCTTCAAATTACTTGAAAATGGATCTGAAAGAATTATCGGGATGACCC
>NZ_JAOTPL010000069.1:0-236 GCF_025631005.1 Haoranjiania flava | reverse complement strand
TCAATTTTAAACGCTTTCTTATATCCTGCATCAGCTCATATACCTTCGTACAGCTCTCCCATAAAAGTTTTACTGATGTGGGATAACGCAGGTGGCTTTCCACGCAGGTAGCATCTATCATAGTTACATGCCTTTGTTGCATCAGCGGCTTCCAATATGAAATAAACTCAGATTGTAAAGCTGCAATATCTAAATGCTCGCCAAGATATACCCGCCACCAGCTTACCAGGTTTTTA
>NZ_JAOTPL010000068.1:0-289 GCF_025631005.1 Haoranjiania flava | reverse complement strand
GAACATTTTATACCAAATTCAATTTCATACCCAATTGAACTTTTGTGCTAAATCTCCGCCTGTGTCCCACTGGCGCAAGCGTCCGCTTGTGTCAGTAATGCTTGGATAGTCTGTAACACTTCCTCGAACAAAATAATCCCTCCGTTCTTTTAATTATATAGGCCAACCGGTGAAATGAGATAATTAAAATGCCGGAAAGGTGGTTACTAATTTATAAATTCAAATATCCCTATAAATTCCGTTATTGCAACCCACGAACAGCAGGGCGGGTTTTCCTGACACTTCGATT
>NZ_JAOTPL010000067.1:0-298 GCF_025631005.1 Haoranjiania flava | reverse complement strand
AATTTGATTCAAATAAGCCAGTGTATCCGGCACGCCTGTTTTGGCATTTATCCCTTTGGTGATAAATAAAACCATGAGAATGATAAGTATTTTTTTCATTAATATCTAATTATTATACCGCCAATCGACAACTATATCGGCAACAATACCGGTACCATAATATTGGGCAGCTTCGGCTCTCCATTGACCGCGATATTGGCCACTATCATATATGGGACCTGATATTCTTCTATTTAGTGGAGTAGCCCATTTTATTTTAAAGTTATACGAACCAAAATCTTCCATATATTCCGGGATA
>NZ_JAOTPL010000066.1:0-298 GCF_025631005.1 Haoranjiania flava | reverse complement strand
CCTATGCTTATGGCTATTTCATGTGTATAAATTTTAGTTCGCCGCTTTGCGGCTGTTTTTAATGGTCACATGGAATTAGCTTATTCATCCGCGGTTGGTATGCAGCATTCTTATGGCTATTTCATGTGTTAATATTTATTTTTTCTGTTTGCCACACGGAATAACCAAAACCTTAATCTTTATTATCATCCTCGGTTGGTAAAAATTGCTAATCTTTATGGCTATTTCATGTGTATATTTATTATTTTTTCTTTATGGTCACATGGAATAGCCTTTATTCATCCGCGGTTGGTATGCA
>NZ_JAOTPL010000065.1:0-303 GCF_025631005.1 Haoranjiania flava | reverse complement strand
AAATGGTTATTCCATGTGACAACTGAAAAACAAATAAATATATACACATGAAATAGCCATAAACAAATTTGCATACCAACAGTTAATGAATAAAGGCTATTCCATGTGACCATAAAGAAAAATAAAATATACACACATGAAATAACCATAAAGATTAAGAATCTATACCAACCGGGAATGAGTATTGAATCTAAAAAAATGGTTATTCCATGTGACAACTGAAAAACAAATAAATATACACACATGAAATAACCATAAAGATTAAGAATCTATACCAACCGGGAATGAATATGGAATCTAAAA
>NZ_JAOTPL010000064.1:0-306 GCF_025631005.1 Haoranjiania flava | reverse complement strand
CTTTTTGGAAACGGTATCCAGCTTATTACTGCCGTGAGAAGAAACATGAAAAGCAAAGCCCTGAGCAATGAGGAGAAGTTGCTGCTGCGTAAACGCTCTGTAATCGAAACAGTGAACGACGAAATCAAAAACATCTGCCATGCAGAGCATACCAGGCATCGCTCTATCAACGGATTTTTACTAAACCTCATGAGTGCCATAGCAGCGTACGCATTCTTTCCCAAAAAACCTTCCATAAAAAAAGATATAGAGGAAACCAAACCGAAACTTATTGAGCAGTTTCAAAAACAAATGCAACTAATGCCA
>NZ_JAOTPL010000063.1:0-311 GCF_025631005.1 Haoranjiania flava | reverse complement strand
GTGACCATAAAGAAAAATAAAAAATATACACATGAAAATATACACATGAAATAATCATAAGCCAAGTTGCATACCAACCGGGAATGAATATGGAATCTAAAAAAATGGTTATTCCATGTGACAACTGAAAAACAAATAAATTATATACACATGAAATAGCCATAACCAAAGTTGCATACCAACCGCGAATGAATAAAGGCTATTCCATGTGACCATTAAAAACAGCCGCAAAGCGGCGAACTAAAAAATATACACATGAAATAGCCATAAGAATGCTGCATACCAACCGCGGATGAATAAGCTAATTCCAT
>NZ_JAOTPL010000062.1:0-317 GCF_025631005.1 Haoranjiania flava | reverse complement strand
CATGGGGACAGGACAATGAAGGTTTTAAACTCATCCGCGATTTATCGGCATTGTTGTGGAATCATTTCGAACCGCGCTACGGCTGGAAGCCTCTCGAAGAGAAAAAGTACCAGAAGTTGTGGTAGCTTATTTTGTGTCAGTTGAAAACACCTGGCACGGCAACAAGCATGATTGACTTGCGTTGGCATTAATACTTTTGTGTCAGGTGAAAACACCTGACACGGCAACAAATGCTGCGCGCTCTGAAGTAGTAATGGTAAATGCACCGCATGGGGACTATGTTTTTGCCATATACACCAAGAATCTCAAGGACCAGT
>NZ_JAOTPL010000061.1:0-350 GCF_025631005.1 Haoranjiania flava | reverse complement strand
ATATAATTAAAAGAACGGAGGGATTATTTTGTTGGAGGAAGTGTTACAGACTATCCGAGCATTACTGGCACAAGCGGACGCTTGCGCCAGTGGGTGAATTTATGGGGAGATTTGAATTTATAAATTAGTAACCACCTTTCCGGAATTTAAATTACCTCTTTTCACCGGTTGGCCTATATAATTAAAAGAACGGAGGGATTATTTTGTTGGAGGAAGTGTTACAGACTATCCAAGCATTACTGGCACAAGCGGACGCTTGCGCCAGTGGGTGAATTTATGGGGAGATTTGAATTTATAAATTAGTAACCACCTTTCCGGAATTTAAATTACCTCATTTCACCGGTTGGCCG
>NZ_JAOTPL010000060.1:0-393 GCF_025631005.1 Haoranjiania flava | reverse complement strand
AATGAATATTGAATCTAAAAAAAATGGTTATTCCATGTGGCAACTGAAAAAACAAATAAATATATACACATGAAATAACCATAAGCCAAGTTGCATACCAACCGCGGATGATAAAGGCTATTCCATGTGACCATAAAGAAAAAATTAAATATTAACACATGAAATAGCCATAAGCAAAGTTGCATGCCAACCGCGAATGAATAAAGGCTATTCCATGTGACCATAAAGAAAAATAAAATATACACACATGAAATAACCATAAAGATTAGGAATCTTTACCAACCGGGAATGATAATAAAGATTAAGGTTTTGGTTATTCCATGTGGCAAACAGAAAAAATTAAATATTAACACATGAAATAACCATAAAGATTAGGAATCTATACCAACCGTG
>NZ_JAOTPL010000059.1:0-432 GCF_025631005.1 Haoranjiania flava | reverse complement strand
GGTACTTACCTGCGAGCCAAGTTTGACAGCCTGGTGGGAAGGATGGGTAAAAAGAAAGCGCTATTAGTAATAGGACATAAGATCCTGTGCGCAGCATATCACCTCCTGACTACCCGGCTGCCTTACCAGTCTTTTGCGGTGGAAAAATTTGAACAACAGCGCAGGGATAAACGCATAATGTATTTACAAAAAGAATTAAAGGGGTTAGGCGTAATGGTTTAACTCCTGTAATGAAAGCCGTTTTTTTACTGGTGGTAAAAACCCCGTACATGAAACAGGTGTTGCGCAGCTAAGCACACAGGGTTGGGCTACTCCTGCTATTGACAGAACAAAGCCCGGGAATGAAATTTTACAATCTCTTGGCTGTGCCTTTTGAATATTAAAATATTATAAAACATATAAAACTCAAACTTAAATTATTTACGAATGAAA
>NZ_JAOTPL010000058.1:0-438 GCF_025631005.1 Haoranjiania flava | reverse complement strand
GCTAGCTTATCTCAATCAGATACAGGCCAATAAAAGCAAATATATCGGCAAGCCGTTTTCTGTTTTGTTGAATGATTTACAACCTGCTATAAAATTTTTTACTCCTTCAGTTGGCCACTCTGCTTATAAGAATAAAGAAATTTCTACCGGCTTTTATTTTATTATCCCGGAATATATGGAAGATTTTGGCTCGTATAATTTTGAAATAAAATGGGCTACCCCACTAAACAGAACTATATCAGGGCCCATATATGATGGCGGAGCATATCGTGGCCAATGGCGCACAGAAGCCGCTCAATACTATGGTACCGGTATTATTGCCGATGTAGTTGTCGATTGGCGGTATAATAATTAGATATTAATGAAAAAAATAGTTATCATTCTCATGGTTTTATTTATCACCAAAGGCGCAAATGCCCAAGCAGGCGTGCCGGATAC
>NZ_JAOTPL010000057.1:0-507 GCF_025631005.1 Haoranjiania flava | reverse complement strand
CTAAAGTCTATAACCTCTTTCGGGCGAATCAATCACCTTCCGTGCATTGCTTCCTCTCACTGACAGGCGGGCGTTTGATTCGAGCAGCCCTATTATTACTGATTTATCGCTCTTCGGGATTTGTAATCCCGAAGCCATATCGGGAGATTTGTAATCTAAAAATAGCTTGTGTGGAACTCTACATGACATAATACCAGAATTTAATAAATGAGAAAGGCCTGAAACATACTGTTTACAAGGCTTTTAAACCCGCGTCAGGTGTTTTCGACTGACAGCTCAATCTTTTTCTTACTCATTCTTTTTGCCTTTAAAGCCGTGTCAAGTGTTTTCACCTGACATCCAGAATGTCTTTGCGATTAGCCTTTGCGTAAAATAAAATTATTATTCTTTTTGCCATTGCCGCAAAAAGAATCAAAAAGGTCTAGCCCGCCTGAAGGTGACCCTCGCTCAACGGCTCTGACCCGGAAGCAATTTGCACTCAGGAACAATTGCTTCGCCGCAGTTGGT
>NZ_JAOTPL010000056.1:0-552 GCF_025631005.1 Haoranjiania flava | reverse complement strand
TGTAATAGACAAAACTTAATCTGACAATTGATAAATTTGTTAATTAAAAACTCAGATTAAGATGACAACACAAAAGAAGTTAATTCAACCCAAGTTAGGGTTATTAAAACTGGCCGAGAAGCTTGGTAATGTATCTGAAGCCTGTAAAGTAATGGGGTATTCCAGAGATAGTTTTTATCGTTTCCAAAAGCTGTACGAAGAAGGAGGCGAGATGGCTTTAAAGGAGATAAGCCGTAGTAAGCCCTTGTTAAAGAACCGTATCGACAAGGAGTTGGAAGACATAGTTGTGGCTTATGCCACAGAGCAACCGGCTCATGGCCAGCAACGTGTGAGTAACGAGTTAGTTAAAAGGGGGCATATAGTGGCTCCTTCGACAGTCAGGAGTGTTTGGTTACGTCATGACCTGGAGACTTTCCAAAAGCGTTTAAAAGCCCTGGAAGCCAAAGTGCAACAAGATAGGCTGGTTCTTACTGACGCACAGGTAGCGGCATTGGAAAAGAAAAAAGAAGAGCAGCAAAGTAGAGGTGAAATTGAAACGCACCACCCCGGTTA
>NZ_JAOTPL010000055.1:0-575 GCF_025631005.1 Haoranjiania flava | reverse complement strand
TCTGACAGTTTAAAGATAGCGTTTTGTCTGAAAAAATCATTAATGTCTTTGCCTCGGGCTAAATCTTTACTATCAGCAAATGTTTTCATGGGCGTTTTACCAAAACAATAACGGCCACTATGGGGGCGCTCACTATTGTAGAAATCTATCCATTGATCAATATCTGATTGAAGTGCTTCCAGTGTGTTGTAGAGTTTTTTTCTAAAAGCAATTGCGTAAAATTCTTCCTGCATGGTGCGATGGAATCGCTCACAAATACCGTTTGTTTGTGGGCTCTTTGCCTTGGTTTTAGTATGGTCAATATCCTCAATATTAAGGTAAAGCTGGTACTCGTGATGCTCTCTTGCGCCGCAATATTCAGTTCCTCTGTCGGTTAAAATACGCAACAGATCTACCTGCTGTTCCTGATAAAATGGCAGCACTTTATCATTGAGCATCTCGGCTGCAACCAAAGCATTTTTGCGATCATAAACTTTAGCGAAAGCCACGCGGGTATAGGTGTCTATGAACGTTTGCTGGTATATTTTACCAACGCCTTTAATATATCCAACATAGTAGGTGTCTTGTGCTCCAAG
>NZ_JAOTPL010000054.1:0-606 GCF_025631005.1 Haoranjiania flava | reverse complement strand
CAAAGAGTTTGCCGAAGAGTTTTTCTGTAAGTTTGGTGATGGCTTTGGCATTCCTGTCATCTACATTGCCTTTGGAGAGATAGAAGGATAATATTTCACCCTTGTCGTTAATGACCAGGTGCAGCTTGAAGCCATAGAACCAGCCCATAGTGCTCTTACCAACTTCTGCAAGCCCTTTGAAAGTCTTGTGGCGTTTGATACGTTTATTATGACACACGCGCAGCACAGTGCTGTCAATAAAAGAAATGCCTGTACACTCACCTTTACAGCAATAATGCAGATACAGCATAAAAGCAATCGCGCAGCGGTGGCTAAGCTCTATAAAACGATTGTAGGAAACCAGCGTGGGAAACTCTTTACGCAGATGCACACAAACATATTGTGTATAAAAGAATTTAAAATTGGCGAAGCCGCCACTATGAAAAGCGATCAAAATGGAGATAATTTCACTATCGCAAAGTGAGGCCTTTCTGTTGCGACGTTTTACACCGGAATCCTCTTGCAGGAGTAACTCTTTAATGGGATTTTCAAAATTGAGACAAAAATCATCTACGGAAACAAAAATTTGTGTAACTTTATCTTTGAAAAGTGGCTGATTCATTTGAT
>NZ_JAOTPL010000053.1:0-639 GCF_025631005.1 Haoranjiania flava | reverse complement strand
TATAGTTCCCCCCGAAAATCGGACAGTAAGTTTAGTTGGAAAACCATTAAATTTACAATATGTTACAGAGAAGAAGATTCAATTCACAGTTTAAGTTCAAGGTTGTCGTAGAAGCCTTGTCGGAGCGTCTTCCGTTACACGAACTTGCTAAAAAGTACGATTTGCATCCCAACCAGATTACGACCTGGAAGAAGGAGTTTCTTAAGAACGGAGCCGATGTTTTCGGTAAGGAAAAGGCTTCGGAAGAGAAAAAACAAGACGTAGAATCGCTTTACCAAGTCATCGGACAGCAGAAAATGGAAATTGATTTTTTAAAAAAAGCCTTGTCATGAAACAGAGTGTATCGGAAAGAAAAACACACATCGACAAGGCGGAGAAAATCAGCGTGAAAACCCAGTGCAGCCTTCTGCAAATCTCGCGCAGCAGCCACTATTACCTAAGAGTTCCGGAAAGTGACTTTAACCTGAAACTGATGGAAATGATAGACAGGGAGTTTCTGGAGCATCCCTGGAAAGGCGTTCCCAGAATGGTGCAGTGGCTCAATAAGGATTGCGGGCTTTCAGTCAATAAAAAGCGTGTGGAGCGGCTTTACCGGCTGATGGGCATCAGCGCTTCTGCTCCCGGGCCCAATACCAGCAA
>NZ_JAOTPL010000052.1:0-648 GCF_025631005.1 Haoranjiania flava | reverse complement strand
CGGTTGGCATACAAGAAGAACTACAGGCGCACTACTTTTTGCGGCAGTATATATTATCCAAATCTTATCAAGGGATATAGCGTCTCTACCCCTAATACAATCTGGCAAACAGACATAACCTATATTTATGTAAAACAGGAGGATAAATTTTATTATGCGGTATTTATCATTGATGTTTATACAAAAAAAATTGTGGGCCATAAAGTATCCGGCCACATGCGGGCCACTGCCAATAAAGAAGCTTTGCTGGAAGCTATTAAGGACAATGGGTGCCCCAGGATACATCACTCCGACCGCGGTAGCCAGTACTCAAGCCTGGAATACACACAACTACTGAAGAGCAATAATATTGATATCAGTATGGCACTTAGTGCCCAGGACAACGCCTATGCAGAAAGGGTAAACAAAACAATTAAAGAAGAATATCTGGACTATTGGAAGCCTAAAAACTATAGCCAATTAAAGAGTTGTGTGGCTAAAGCCGTTACGCATTATAATACTAAGAGAAAACATAACCACCTTGATAGAATAGCACCCGCAGACTTCGAAACAATGTGGTATAAAAATGAATTAAAAACTAAACCTATTTTTTCTATTTTTGATAAAGAAAACAATTTAAAAACGGTCAACACTATTTAGGGATGGACA
>NZ_JAOTPL010000051.1:0-669 GCF_025631005.1 Haoranjiania flava | reverse complement strand
AACCCCAGATCCATAAACAATTCTATAAACCGGTCCCGTCCAAGAAAATCCGGCCGTAAGGTATAATACATTTTTTCCACCCCACAGCCAGGGTGTTCACGGCGAAGCTCTTGAGCATCCTGCAGAAGTATGGCTGTTTTCTGATCAACAACCGTTTGCCGCTGCTGATATTGATGCGCAGCCTGTTTGCTGATGCCGATGGCCTTGTAAAGTGCATTCATCGCAAACCCCCTGTCTTTACCGTGCTGGCGGAACCACTGGATGGCGGCGTGCTGTAATTTTTTTTTACATCTATATCCAGTTCATCTTTTGCAAGATCAATCATCTTTTCCAAAAAATCTATCTGAATTTGTTTCTGGCCAACGATCTGTTCAAGCTGTTTAATCTTTTGCTCCAGTTCTTTAACCTTATTAGTACTGCTTGTTTTCATCTCTACTATGCGAATACCTTTTTCATTAAAGGTAGAAAATTTGTAAATCCAATTGTAAATTACAGCATTAGCAATACCATAGAGTTTTTCCAATTGTAAAACACTGAATTTTCCACTCTCAAAAAGTGACACAATCTCTCTTTTAAAATCATCGCTAAAGGTTCTTTGCTTTTTAAGTGCTCGTAAATTTGCTTTCATAATAGTTGACTTTTTTGGTCAACCTATGTCAGGGACGCACA
>NZ_JAOTPL010000050.1:0-709 GCF_025631005.1 Haoranjiania flava | reverse complement strand
TATAGTTCCCCCCATAGTTTGGACAGTAAATCTTAAAAGTTAAGTTTGATTTTGTTTGTTTTGAGGGTAGCAGTTTTGCATATTTCCACATAGGAAAAATCCCTTCAAAGATTTTTCCGTGTAGTGTGGGAATGTGTGAAACTGCGTGAACTTTCATTACGCTGCTTTTATTTCTGTAAGATTATAAATTACTGCAGGGACCTGGTAGTTCAGACTTTGATGCCTGCGATGGTGATTGTAGTAGGTAAAGTACTTTTTCAATCCACTATAGCACGCTTTTCCGTCCTGATAGGCGTAAAGATACACGTTTTCATACTTTACGCTGCGCCAAAGTCTCTCGATAAAAATATTGTCCAATGCCCGTCCTTTGCCATCCATACTCTGGCGGATGGTTTTGTGGGATTTTACATACTCCGTAAACACGTTTGCAGTGAACTGGCTGCCTTGATCGGTATTGATGATTTCGGGTTTTCCGTAAGTCTCTATGGCTTCATCCAGCATATCGCGGCACCACTCCGAAGTCATCGTGTTGCTCAGGTTCCATGCCACCACATAACGGCTGTAAAGATCAATGATGGCGACAAGATACAGATATCCGCCTTTTACCGGGATATAGGTGATGTCCATCGCCCAAACCTGGTTGGAACGTGTGACGGCAAGGTTTTTCAGCAGATATGGAAAGACTTCGTGCCCTTTTCCCTTGCCCTTC
>NZ_JAOTPL010000049.1:0-942 GCF_025631005.1 Haoranjiania flava | reverse complement strand
TTTTTTGATTCTTTTTGCGGCTATGGCAAAAAGAATAATAATTTTATTTCACGCAAAGGCCGCAAAGGTTAAGCGCAAAGAGATTCTGGATGTCAGGTGAAAACACCTGACACGGCTTAAATAGTTTTTATTTCACGCAAAGGCTAAGCGCAAAGACATTCTGGGTGTCAGGTGAAAACACCTGACACGGCTTAAGGGTTCACAAATAGGACTGTTCGAATCTAATGCCCGCCTGTCAGTGAGAGGAAGCAATGCACAGAAGGTGATTGATTCGCCCGAGAGAAGTTATAGACTTTAGAATAACTGCGGCGAAGCAATTGTTCCTGAGTGCAAATTGCTTCCGGGTCAGAGCCGTTGAGCGAGGGTCACCTTCAGGCGGGCTAGACTTTTTTGATTCTTTTTGCGGCAATGGCAAAAAGAATAATAATTCTTATTTCACGTAAAAGCCGCAAAGGCTAAGCGCAAAGACGTTCTGGATGTCAGGTGAAAACACCTGACATGGCTTAAGTAATTTTTATTTCACGCAAAGGCTAATCGCAAAGACATTCTGGATGTCAGGTGAAAACACCTGACACGGCTTAAAAGGTTCACAAATAGGACTGTTTGAATCTAATGCCCGCCTGTCAGTGAGAGGAAGCAATGCACAGAAGGTGATTGATTCGCCAGAAAGAAGTTATAGACTTCAGAATAACTGCGGCGAAGCAATTGTTCCTGAGTGCAAATTGCTTCCGGGTCAGGGCTACGTGTGTGGCTCACCTTCAGGCGGGCTAGACTTTTTTGATTCTTTTTGCGGCAATGGCAAAAAGAATAATAATTTTTATTTCACGCAAAGGCCGCAAAGGCTAATCGCAAAGACATTCTGGATGTCAGGTGAAAACACCTGACACGGCTTAAATAATATTGTTGAGTTTTTTGTTCCCTCTTCGTTATGTTAGCGAAGAG
>NZ_JAOTPL010000048.1:0-942 GCF_025631005.1 Haoranjiania flava | reverse complement strand
GCCCCCCAGCCGCATTCTACAAGGGTGCTTTGGAGGTACTTGTTACCGTGGATGGTTTTTGAACTTTTTTTTTACCGCCACTCTCATTATTGCCCGGGCTCATGCCCGCCCAACTGCTTAAGTGCTGCTCGCTGGCAAATACATCCATATCTGCTCCTATCTCGCTTAGGATACTTACAGCGCTGTCTTTACCTACTCCCGGTATAGTTTGCAGATTTTCAATATCAACGCTGTAGGCTTTGGCAGCCTCATCTATTTGCAACTCCAATTTAGCCAGCAGCTTTTCCTTATCTGCGATGCTCTCTTTTAGAAGTTGCAGCATAAAACGGTGATGAGCCGTAATGCGCCCCTCCAATGCTTTCTTTAACTCAGCTTTGCCAGCCTTCATCTTACCATGATAATGCCGTAGCAAATCATCCGGCCGCGTGTTGGCTGATATGATATCATTTATAATACGCCTGCCCACTGCTCCGTCAACATTACTTAAAACACTGCTTAGCTTTATATTGGCATCTTCCAGTATTTTAATGATGCGGTTCTTCTCCGAGGCCGCCTGGCCGGTTACTTTCTTTTTGTAACGAACCAGCTCGCGCAACTCTCTTATATCCTGAGGGGGAATAAAGCTGGCTTTCAGCAAACCGCTAAGCAATAACTTACTTAACCACGCACTATCCTTTTTGTCGGTTTTATGACCCGGTATGTTCTTTACATGCCGGGCATTAACCAAAATGATCTCAAAGCCTTCTTCCAGTATATTGAACACAGGCTTCCAGTAAACACCCGTACTCTCCATGGCTATATGGGTTACTCCGGCATCTTTACACCAATCTCTTAACTCTGTCAAAGAACTCGTGTAGCCATCATAACTGCGCGTTTCATAATCTGTGTCGCTGCGCCTTATGGTAGCTACTATCAAATTTTGATGAACGTCTATACCACAAC
>NZ_JAOTPL010000047.1:0-1041 GCF_025631005.1 Haoranjiania flava | reverse complement strand
AAAAAAGCGATAAAAGATGGAGACAAAAACACAAACAAATTCTGTAGTAGAATTTGATCAAATTATCAG
This sequence comes from Haoranjiania flava, assembly GCF_025631005.1. Classification (NCBI taxonomy): domain Bacteria; kingdom Pseudomonadati; phylum Bacteroidota; class Chitinophagia; order Chitinophagales; family Chitinophagaceae; genus Haoranjiania; species Haoranjiania flava. The sequence goes on along the minus strand of NZ_JAOTPL010000047.1, from coordinate 972 downwards.
TCGGGGCTGCGGTCTGGACGTTCATGAAAAGACAGTCGTGGCCACGATAAAAGGCGAAGGGATAGCGGGAGAGACCCGCACCTTCGATACCTTTACGAGTTCTTTGAAAACATTATGCGGGTGGTTAAAAAGCCATGATGTAACGCATGTGGCGATGGAGAGTACAGGAGTATACTGGAAGCCGGTATTCAATATTTTGGCAGATGAGTTTAAAGTGATATTGGTCAATGCGCGTCATTTAAAGAATGTACCTGGCAGGAAGACCGATAAGGCCGACAGCCAGTGGATCTGTAAACTATTGCTGGCAGGCTTGCTGAAAGCCAGTTTTGTTCCTGAAGAAAAGATACGGCAGCTAAGGGATGTAAACCGGTATGCCACCAAACTCACTCAGGATATGGCTTCGGAGAAGAACCGGCTGCAAAAGATACTGGAAGATGCCAATATCAAACTAAGTAGTGTGGTCAATGATGTAACAGGGGTAGTAGCCACCAAACTTATTGCAGGATTAATGGCAGGGCGCAGGGATTTAGAGGCATTGATAGCAGAGAGTTATCATAAGAATTTAAAAGCCAGCGCGGCTCAGTTATTTGAAGCTATCAACGGGAGGTTAACCGATCATCATCGTTTTATGCTCAATCAGATTAATGAGCACATAGAGTACCTGCAGGGCAAGTTATGTGATTTGGAAGCGGAGATGGACAGGCTGTTATGCTGTGAAGATGATCAGCAAAGCGTGGAACTTCTCAAAACGATACCCGGGGTGAATAAAGTGGCAGCCATAAAAATTATTGCCGAAATCGGTACAGAACCGGCAGAAAGTTTTGAAAGCTCCAAGCGGCTGGCTAAGTGGGCAGGTATTTGTCCGGGCAACAATGAAAGCGGAGGCAAAAAGATGAGCGGCCGCACGCCACATGGTAATAAGTATTTGAGAAGTATTTTAACGCAGGTAGCCTGGGCCGCCACGCGAACCAA
>NZ_JAOTPL010000046.1:0-1242 GCF_025631005.1 Haoranjiania flava | reverse complement strand
CCTGACTTCCGCACTTTTTTCAGAAAGACGTCCCTGCCTAATATAAGTTGTTGATTTACTGTAAATTACTTGTTTTCGAGTTTTGGTTTTGGGTGTCCCAGGACGATTTTTTTACTTTTGTCTTATGTTTATAAGGCAGAAGAAAAATAAAAGCGGAGTCATCAGTGTTCAAGTAATTGACAAAAGTTCCGGCAAGTATAATGTTTTAAAGACAATAGGAAGCAGTGCGATTCCATCAGAAATAAAAGTGTTGCTCAAAAAAGGAAACGAATTCATTCAAAGAACTACCGGACTTCAACAATTTGATTTTTCGGACACTAATGATGTAATCCAGCAGGTCTTGAACAATATAACCTCTCATAAGCTTGCAGGCATTGACCTGGTTTTAGGGCGAATATTTGATGAGATTGGATTTAATCAAATGAAAGACGATTTGTTTAAAGACCTGGTTTTATACCGTTTAGTCTATCCTAAAAGCAAACTAAAAACTACCGAATACCTTTACCGCTACGCTCAGAAAAACTATTCCGAAGATGACATTTATCGCTACCTGGATAAATTACATCATACTCAGAAAGACTTGGTTCAACGTATAAGTTATGAACATACCCGACAGATTTTGAAGGAGCAAATTAAAGTGGTTTTTTATGATGTAACCACTGTTTATTTTGAAATCGATAAGGAAGATGAACTTCGCAGAACCGGATTCTCAAAGGAAGGAAAACACCAAAATCCACAGATTGTATTAGGATTGCTTGTTAGCAAAGACGCTTATCCATTAGCTTATGACATTTTTGAAGGGAACAAATTTGAAGGCCACACAATTCTTCCGGTGTTAGAAGTTTTTAAAAAGAAATATAACCTGGAGCAATTAATTGTGGTGGCTGATTCGGGTTTGCTGTCAAAGCAAAATGTTATCGAACTGCACCAAAAGAATTATGAATTTATCCTTGGCGCACGCATTAAAAACGAGTCACAACCGATAAAGGAAAAGATACTTGCCTTAAAATTAAAAAACGGCGAAAGTGCCCTATTGGAAAAGGATGATTTAAAACTAATCATCACCTATTGTGACACCCGCGCCAGGAAAGATAAATACAATCGGGAAAAAGGGCTTAGAAAGCTCGAAAAGCGCATAAGAACGGGGAAGCTTACCAAATCGGGAATCAACAATCGGGGCTACAATAAATACCTCAAATTGGAGGGAGAAATAAATGTTGCTATCGACAGGAAAAAATTTGA
>NZ_JAOTPL010000045.1:0-1624 GCF_025631005.1 Haoranjiania flava | reverse complement strand
ATATCCTATGATCCGCAACTGACCGTTGGTGAATATCCCATCCTCAAAGCCTTTCTTAGCTTCGATGGCTGACTATATTCCCGGCTGCGGATCACAGGTACCTAAGCCACCGGTAACTGTGCGTTTGTTTGTATTTCCAGAACCAACGGCATGGCTGGTAAAGAACAGCTACTGAAAAAATCCAGATCAGGTAAACTACGGGCAGCGAGAACCCGAAATTGACCGGCCTGAAATAGAATGGCATGGGAAAAGCTGCGATCTCGTTGGCGCCATGGCCCGTTGCGAAAAAAGCGATGACCAGCAAGGTATGCAGCAGGTAAAAATGAAGGAGGTAATAAAAGAAAGGCACCCTGCCATACGTACGCAGCATGCCGGCGATGCGCCCGCGCAAATGCTCTGAGACCGCCAGGAACAGCAACGCCGGGCCAAGCATCAGGCAGGTGTACTGAAGAGAGGGCGGGTATTTACTTACGTTCAAGAACGACAGGATATTGGGCAGTATTGCTCCAAAATCTCTTCGCGGTGCAGGATCGCCGTAGCCGTTTATCAGCCTCAATATTACAAATAGCAACAGCAAGGCAGCTCCGCTGATGAGAAGGTATTGCTTCCTCTTCGCCGGGTTAAAATCTTTCTTGTACCAGGCTCCGGCAGCGTAGCCCATAAACATAATGCCTGTCCAGGGAAGAATGCTGTAAAACACGCCGATCAAATGCTTGTCATCCACCGGTATCACTGTGCCGAAAGCGGTCAGCAGTATCTTGATGAGGTTGCCTGATATGCCGTTCTGCGGCAGACTTATCCAGTCCGTGAGATTATGTCCAAGCACAAGTACCAGCCCGGTAATTAATATTGCCTTATAAGAAGTTCTGAAAAAGCTAAGCAGCAGCATGCTGCAGCCAATGGCCCAGATCACCTGCAGGATGATAAAGTTGTAAAATGGGTTAAACGTCAAGCCCAATGTTACAAGCACAATTTCTACGATAATGAGCCACAGCCCACGCTTCCTTAAAAACACTGTGGCTTCTTTTACGGGTTTATGCTGTGATGAAATGAACGCAGATAAGCCTGACAGGAATACGAACACGGGAGCACAAAAGTGTGTGATTCACCGGGTGAAGAAGAGAGGGATGGTAGTAGCGGCAGGGTCAAGCGGATTAGCAGTCATCGCGGTTATATGAAAGAAATCCCTGCTGTGATCCAGCGCCATTATAATCATGACCACACCTCTTACAATATCAATGGAATGGAAACGCGCTGTCGGTTTCATAATTTATGGTTAGCTATTCAGGATATGTTTGCTGCACAAACAATTTACCGGGTTATTAAAGCTGTTAGAATGAATGTAGAAACTAAGTTAGTTCAAAGTAAGTTAGGATCATTAAAATCAGCCCGGAAATTATTTAATATACAAGAAGCCTATGGCAATTACCTTTAGGATAACACTCAAATATTGATAAACCTTATATATGAATATAGTTACAATGCACGTTGGCAATCTGGCATAATCAGGTGTTTAGGGTTGAAACTATAGGTGATGTCCATCGCCCAAACCTGGTTGGAACGTGTGACGGCAAGGTTTTTCAGCAGATATGGAAAGACTTCGTGCCCTTTTCCCTTGCCCTTA
>NZ_JAOTPL010000044.1:0-1732 GCF_025631005.1 Haoranjiania flava | reverse complement strand
CAGTCTGTGAAAAAAGTACACAAACTATTTCAAATATAGTCAATATTTCTTAAATTCATAACGTATTTATAACGCACAGTTTTATGCCTATAATCAACGGTTTAGACAGACAACAAATTACTTTTTCCAGTTTGGAAGATGCTGTTGCTACAGATAATGACGTCCGGTTTATTGATGCTTTTGTAGATAAGTTGGATTTACAACAATTGGGTGTTCAGTCCTTGACTTCCTCGGATAAAAAGAAAGATGGCAGAGCTGCTTTTAGCGATGCTTTGTTTCTCAAACTCTATCTTTACGCTTACCTCAATGGCATTCGCAGCAGCAGAAAACTTGAGCGCGAAGCCATCCGAAATATAGAACTACAATGGTTATTGCAAGGCCTGCATCCTAATTACCATTCCATTGCCGACTTTCGAAAAATCAATGCGCAAGCCCTCCAAAATCTGTTTAAATTATTTGTTTCTTTTCTGAAAGATGCAGGATTAATAGGCGGAGAAGTGATTGCTGTAGATGGCACTAAAATCCGAGGCAACAACAGTAAGAAGAACAATTATAATCCTAAAAAAATCCAACGGCACTTGGATTACATCGAACAGAAAAGCAAGGCATTGCTCGAGGAGTTTGAGCAGACCGATGCCTCCGAAGATGAAGCGATAAGCCTTGGTGATGTGCAAGAAAAACTAGCACGCCTTCAGCAACACAAGATAAAATACGAAGCCTTACAGGAGCAGTTAGATCAAAGCCAAGAGCCACAAGTAAGCACTACCGATCCAGATGCAAGGGCTTTATTGGTAAGAGGAGTTGTGGTAGAAGTGGGTTATAATATGCAGGCAGCGATAGATCAGGAACATAAATTGGTAGTAGCAACACATACCATCAATCGTAATGATAAAAATGCCTTGTATGCTATCAGCAAAGAAGCGAAAGAGAATATAGCAGCAGATAAATTAACTGTTTTGGCGGATAAAGGCTACCATACCGGAAAAGAATTACAAGCTTGCCAAGAATGTGGAATAGACACGATTGTAGCCCGCCAGGAGTTGGTCAACAGCAATGCAAAAGGCACACAGCCTGAATATATGGTTCAGCATTTTGTGTATGATGAAGTATCAGATACTTACACCTGCCCAGCAGGACAAACACTACATACCACAGGTAGATTACACAGAAAGAAGCGCGATAATGATGTCAGTTATCAGTTTAAGAAATACCGCACACCTGCGTGTTTAACGTGTTCCGTAAAAGATTTGTGCACAGGTCGTCACGATGGCAGGCGAGAGATAGAACGCAGTGAATATGCCACAGCGGTAGAGCGTAACAAGCATAATTACGAATCCAATCCAGCATTATATCGTCAACGACAAGAGATCAATGAGCATATCTTTGGCACCATCAAACGGCAGTGGAATTTGTATTACACCAATCTGCGAGGCTTAGAGAAAGTGAATGGAGAAGTGGCTTTAATCATGCTTGTTTACAATATGAAACGGACCCGCAATATCCTGGGCTTTAAGGATCTGATGGAAAAACTGCAAAGTTGGACACCAAAGTACCCAGGCGGTGTTTTATCTTCAGAAAACCGACTCCATAAGCGATTAAATAAGACATTTTATTTTCCAAGTCAATTATTATGCGCATAAAAACAAGTACTCCTAAAACACCTTATAACTAAGTTTATACCCATTCTATCAACTGATTTTTGCCTGAAACTGACTTTTTTCACAGCCTGACG
>NZ_JAOTPL010000043.1:0-1782 GCF_025631005.1 Haoranjiania flava | reverse complement strand
AGGCCAACCGGTGAAATGAGGTAATTTAAATTCCGGAAAGGTAGTTATTAATTTATAGTTTCAAATCTCTCCCATAAATTCCGCTATTGCAACCCACGAACACCAGGGCGGGCTTTTGCTGATCATAAAAATCACGATGGTGATACATTCCAAAATGCAGTTGCAGGAGCGCCATGAAGTGAAGGCTGTAGCTGCCGGCGCCAATATGCTGATCAAAGTAATTATCCAGATCATTTTGATTGATATGGTATTCTCATTGGATTCCATACTCACCGTTGCAGGCCTGGTGGACAATGTGCTGATCATGATCATTGCGGTAGTGGTTGCCATAGGTATCATGATGCTGTTTGCAGGCCCTGTAAGCCGCATCATCATAAGTCATAAGAAAACGAACTATAAAACTACCTCCCGTGACAGGAGTGATAGTAACGGGGCTTTACTTTTTGCTAAAAACTTCGTTTGGCAAAATCGCCTCAAATCGGAATTTCGTCAAGTGCAACCGTGCGTCAGCATTTCCGACCATTACCCAAAGTTTGACAACAGACTAAAGTTATCTCCACTACTTTTTGACGCAAAATATTTGTTTCCTAAATAAGAAACTTTATCTTTGCTTAAAATTTAACTATGAATGGAAGAGTATAAATTTCGGGTTAAGTTTTTAGAAGAAGCGAAAGGCTTCTTGGATGAACTTGACGAAAAAGCGAGGGATAAAATTGTTTACAATATTTGGAAAGCCCGAAGCACGAACGACAAGGAACTTTTTAAAAAATTGCAAGACGAAATTTGGGAATTTAGAACAAAATTCAATAAAACTCATTATCGACTTTTTGCATTTTGGGACAAAACCGACAAAACTGATACAGTTGTAATATCAACTCACGGGCTGATTAAGAAAACAGACAAAATTCCAAAAAGCGAAATTGAAAAGGCAGAAAAATCAAGAGAAAAGTATTTTAACGAAAAAAATAAAAAGCAATGAAGACATATAATTTAGAAGATTTGACCGACAAATACATCGGTAAAAAAGGGACTAAAAAGCGTGACGAATTTGAGAACGAACTTCGGTTAGACTTGTTGGGACAAGCGATCAAACAAGCCAGACAAGAGCGCAATTTGACACAAGAAGAGTTGGGAGAGCTTGTTGGCGTAAAAAAGGCGCAAATTTCTAAAATTGAAAATAGCGCAACCGACGCAAGATTTACAACTATTTTAAAAGTATTTGAAGCTTTGGGTGCAAGAGTGAACTTTAACGTAGAACTAAATAACCGGAAAATAGCATACTAACAATATGCCGAACGCACAACAAGGTATTCCCAAAAGTGGGGCTGAACGACTTCGATTGGGCATTGTGCAAAGTTGAACGGTTGTGCTTGACCAAATTTCATACCCGCGCTGCTGCCGTGCCGCACTTGCCCAAAGGGCCGCGTGCAACACGACGCTTGAACGAAATTTATCGCGATATTTTTTATTTTATTTTTGCGCCTCATAAGATCGCTACGCTTAGTTGGCTCCGATTTTACGCGGCTTTATTTTTGCTCAAACTTCGTTTTGCAAATTCCCCCACTGGCGCAAGCGTCCGCTTGTGCCAGTAATGCTCGGATAGTATGAACACTTCCTCCAACAAAATAATCCCTCCGTTCTTTTAATTATATAAACCAACCGGTGAAAAGAGGTAATTTAAATGCCGGAAAGGTGGTTACTAATTGATAAATTCAAATATCCCTATAAATTCCGTTATTGCAACCCGCGAACAACAGGGCGGGTTTTCCTGACACTTCGATT
>NZ_JAOTPL010000042.1:0-1839 GCF_025631005.1 Haoranjiania flava | reverse complement strand
GTTTGGGTATTGCCGAAGGCGGGGATTTTTAGCACTAAAGTTCAAGCGAAGAACAAATGTTGAACCTTACACAAATGCCCAATCGAAGAACTTCAGCCCCGCTTTTGGCAATACCTTGTTAGCGGTTCGTGCTTTCTTTTTTAAATGTTTCATGTCTTTCATTATGTTCTACACTAATAACTATATCAAGCATTAGATTTTCAACAGTCGAAATAATTCAGTTATATTATTCATATTTACTGAGATTGAATTTTCACCATGGGCAATTTTATTTCTGAATAATAGCAATTTGTTTAGCTTTTGTTCATAGGTTTCATCAACTTTGTCAATACAAAATCTTTCGAGTATTTTGTTAAGGACTTTGAAATTCACATTTGATTCAGTTGGAATACTTGGCTTTATGTTGATAGTATTGGTCAATAAAGAATCAATCACATTTACTAGCCTTTTTTTTGCATCAAAATTTATTCTAGGGTTATTAAAATCACATTCACTATCAAGTTGATGTGTCAATAAAGATAGCGCAATGTCTGTTCTGCTAATTGCTAGCGAGTTTAAATGATTTGAATATATTGAAAAGCAGTTTTTAACGAAGCCTTCCCATATAGCATATATCGCAGGAATTGTGTATTTTATTTGCAATTCTTTATGGTCGTCTCTAAAACTATATCTAATCGGAAGGCTTTTAAGGGTAGCTAGTTCAGAAACACGCCACTCAATATCTGCAACAATTTCATCTACAAATGTGATAGCCATGAATTAACTTCCAAATATTTGGTTTGCAACTTCAATACGTTTCATAATTCGTGATTTACTCGCAGAGGCAGAACCCGAAGCCTTTTTAAAATTTTCTGACTCCTTTAAATCGTTTATTTTTTGGATTATGATATCTGTCCTTTCATTTGAATATCTATCTAAATTATTGGAAATACCAATAGTTACACAATCGAATAGACTCGTTGAAAAAACATTATTACTACCTCTAAATGTTTCTTTGCCAATCGGAGAAAGAATACGAACAGTTTCATTGAAAACTCTCTCTAATTCTGTAATTCTGACTGGTTGCGAAACAATTGCCCTCATATAATTTGTCATATGCTGAGAAATGTTTTCGGAAAGCTCTTCTTTAAAATCATACAACGAACAAAAGCGTAGAACTAATTCGTCCATGTATAATTGTTCAACTTGTCGTTCAGTAGGTTGAACAAGAGATATGAAGTCAGCCTTTTCAGCGGATCGTCTTAAAAACGAATTGAATTCTTTACTAACTCCTCGGAAAATTGCGTTGCGAATTTCTTGGTCCGTCAGCTCTGAACCGCCTGTATTTAGTCTATTGAAGAGTTCATATCTCATGTCAAATGCACTATTCCATTTAATTATTTCTACGCGACAAGAAGCTCTTTTAATGTTAAGTTGAAATTTTAAAGGCAAATCCTTACATGCTAAATTTTCTAAATCACGTGCAATGTCACCTTTGCACATAATCCAATTATTTTTTTCTGGTATAGTTTTTAGAATTCCAAAGAATGAAAAAATTGATGATATTCTCTGTAGTCCGTCCACAAGCTCCCACCGACCATTTTCATCTTCTGCTACAAATATTGGAGGTATAGGTATCCCTATTAGTATTGACTCGATAAATCTGGTTCGCTGATAAATACCCCAACGAAACAACCTTTGAAAATCGGGATCAATAATTATTTCTTCCCGTTCATACATGCTCATGATTTCTCCAAATGACATATCGAGCCTATCGGTAGACAAGCTATTCCGTGTTTCCTCTAGTTGCTGTTCTAATTTTTTTATTTTGTCCATGTAGTTGTTGGTTTAGCATGACCG
>NZ_JAOTPL010000041.1:0-1998 GCF_025631005.1 Haoranjiania flava | reverse complement strand
CAACAAACCCATTCTGCAGAAATTCAAAGCAAAGGGAAAATCTGTAGGCTGCGTTACCTCTGTGCCCATCACGCATGCCACGCCTGCGGGCTTCTGCGTAAACAGCAATAAAAGGAGCGCCATGGAAGATATTGCGCTTGAGTATCATAAGCTCCGTTTTGATGTAATGATGGGCGGTGGGGTAAATATCTTTAGCGCTGATAAAAGAAAAGATAAACAGGATGTTTTCTCCCTGTTTCGCAACAGCGGCTTTAAAGTGGTGCGCAACAGGCAAGAGATGCTGGGCATCCCTGCAACCAATTCAGCGCCTGTGCTGGGCGTATTCCACGGTGAAAGCCTGCCTTACGAGATCGACAGGAGAAACGATGCTGCGCTGATCAGCAATACGCCGACGCTGGCAGAGATGGCCAAAACTGCCCTGCAGCAACTGAGCAGGAACAAGAATGGCTTTGTGATGCAGATAGAAGGCGGCAAGGTAGACTGGGCAGCACATGCCAATGATGCTGCAGCGCTGCTTTACGACCAGATAGCTTTTGACGATGCGCTGAAAGTGGCTATGGATTTTGTAAAGAACAACAAAGACACCCTGCTGATAGTGACTACCGACCACGGCAATGCTAACCCCGGGCTGTTTTACGGCTCAAAGGCAGGTGATAATTTTGATAAATTACAAAGCGTAAAACATTCGAGCGACTGGATACTGATGGGGATCACGAAAGACAATACGGCTGCGCAGGTGAGGGAAAGAATTGAGGCCGCCCATGGCATTGCGGTGAGTACAGAGGAGGCCGGGGAATTATTAAAGCGCTATCAAAAGCTGGATAGCGAGGGTATTTATAACAGTTACAAGCTTCCGTTCAGGGAACTGGCCATGATGGAGCAGAAATATTTCAACATCGGCTTCGGCTCTATGGACCACTCGGGAGACTACGTGGAGCTGACGATGTCTGGCCCCGGCAGTGAGAACCTGCTGCCTTTTGTAAAAAACTACGAACTGCACAATTTCCTTTTGAAAGCGGCAGGCGTAATGGCGTAAGGTTAGCCCCTCATTGCTTCAACGCTCCACGCAGTTACGCCTTTCGCAATGACGGCATCCAGAGGGTCGTAATTTTCCGAAACATGTACCACATCGTCATTGCGAACATTTGAGCTTTGCTCAAAGTGAAGCAATCTACTTTACACCTAAGCATAATAAATGTTAGAAATGAAAACTGGAGGGAGCGTATATATAATGACAAATTTTTCAAATACGGTATTGTATACTGGAGTAACATCAAACCTCCTTTGGCGGGTTATGCAACATAAAAATGAAGTATATCCAAATAGCTTTACTTCAAAGTACAATTGCAATAAATTAGTCTACTACCCTAATTTCCCAACCATTCAGGAAGCAATTTCAGAAGAAAAAAGAATAAAAGCAGGCAGTCGTAATCAAAAGATTCATTTGATTACAGTCATGAACCCTGAATGGGAAGATTTGCTGATATTTTAGGATAGATTGCTTCAACGCTCCACTCAGTTACGCCTTTCGCAATGACGGCATCCTGAGGAGCGTGAATTTTCCGAAACATGTACCACATCGTCATTGCGAACATTTGAGCTTTGATCAAAGTGAAGAATCTACTTTATAATCAACGAAGCATTCAAGATTGCTTCAACGCTCCACGCAGTTACGCCTTTCGCAATGACGGCATGCTGAGGGGCGTAAATTTTCCGAAACATGCACCACATCGTCATTGCGAACATTTGAGCTTTGATCAAAGTGAAGAATCTACTTTATAATCAACGAAGCATTCAAGATTGCTTCAACGCTCCACTCACTTACGCCTTTCGCAATGACGGCATGCTGAGGGGCGTAAATTTTCCGAAACATGCACCACATCGTCATTGCGAACATTTGAACCTGAGTTCGGGTTAAGAAAACTGCGACAATAGGAATAAAATGAAGAAAAGTGGAATGATGTTTGATACATAAGTTGTTGATAATCAAACAAATAC
>NZ_JAOTPL010000040.1:0-3225 GCF_025631005.1 Haoranjiania flava | reverse complement strand
AAAATATACAGATGAAACGAAACACTTCTTTTCTTTTTTTCGCATTGATTGGCATGGTTGTATTCTTTGCCTGCACATCAGCCCGTACAGCAACAAATGCACAGCCTGTCAAAAAAAATATTTACCTGCAGCTTTATTCCCTGCGCAGTGATATAGCCAAGGACTTCGGCAATACCATAAAGCAGGTGGGTGAGATGGGCTTTAAAGGCATAGAAGCTGCAAGCTATAACAAGGGTACCTTCTACAACATGTCTCCTGAGGATTTCCGTGCATCGCTACAGGCGCATGGGTTGGAGCCCTTATCCTCACACACAGGCAAAGCATTGGCAGATAATCCGTCTGCCACCAATTGGAATGAAGTATGGCAATGGTGGGACCAGGCCATAGCTGCACATAAAGCTGCCGGCATGAAATACATTGTAACGCCCTCGATGCCTACACCTAAAACCCTGGCTGACCTGAAAATATACTGCGACTATTACAACCAGGTAGGGGAGAAGTGCAAACAGGCCGGGCTTCGTTTCGGCTACCACAACCACGATTTTGAATTCAAAGAAATTGAAGGCAAAACCATGTATGATTATATGCTGGAAAACACGGACCCATCCAAGGTATTTTTTGAAATGGATGTGTATTGGGTAATGCGCGGCAATAAGAGCGCAGTTGATTATTTCAATAAGTATCCCGGCAGGTTTGAGATACTGCACATAAAAGATGATAAAGAATTAGGCGCAAGCGGGCAGGTAGATTTTGATGCTATTTTCAGCAACACTGACAAGGCAGGCACTAAATACCTGATGGTTGAAGTGGAAAAGTATAATCATGCGCCTGTAGAAAGCGTGCGCATGAGCCTGGAATACCTGTTGAACCATAAGCTCGTAAAAGCTGATTACACAAAAAAATAGTATGAAAAACAGAAGATCGGCAATAAAGCATATGCTTACGGGGACGGCAGTAATTGCAGGCGCAGGCTTATTGCCGGTTTCCTGCTCCGTTATGGCCGCGCCATACAGCTCAACAAAGCTAAAAGGCAACATTAACCATTCGGTATGCCGCTGGTGTTTCTCTGATCTTACCGTGGAGGAACTATGCAAAGAGGCAAAGAGCATCGGCATTAAAGCCATTGACCTGGTTGGCCCGAAAGAATGGCCTGTGTTGAAAAAGTATGGACTGCATTCTTCTATGTGCAACGGCGCCGAGATCAACCTGGTAGATGGTTTTAATGACCCTAAGTTTCACAATACGCTGGTGAAGAACTATACAGAAATGATACCGCTGGTAGCAAAAAACGGGTATAAAAACCTGATCTGTTTTAGTGGTAACCGTCGCGGTATAGATGATGAGACAGGATTGAAGAACTGCGTTACTGGGTTAAAAAAGATCATCAATATTGCTGAAAAGTACAAGGTTGTTTTAGTGATGGAGCTGCTCAACAGCAAGCGCGATCATAAAGATTACCAATGCGACCATACTGCCTGGGGCGTAGAGTTGTGTAAGCAGCTTGGCTCTGAAAATTTTAAACTGCTCTACGATATTTACCACATGCAGGTAAACGAAGGCAACGTTATAGATACGATACGAAAACATCATGCTTATATTGCGCATTACCATACCGCCGGTGTGCCGGGAAGAAATGAGATAGACAATTCCCAGGAACTATATTACCCCGCCATTATGAAAGCCATAGCAGGTACGGGTTTCAAAGGTTATGTAGCGCAGGAGTTTATCCCCAAAAAAGAAAATAAAATTGCATCATTAGCGGATGCGGTGCGTATTTGTGACGTTTAGTTAATGGATAATTGAAAGTGGATAATTGAAAGTGGAAAGAAGAGCCTTTAATTGCCAGATGAAAATCTAAGATGAAGAGGAGAGTTGAAAGAGAAGCGTGGAAAGTGAAAATAAATTTTTGTGCTTTAGTAAAAACTCTGAGCACCTTGTGGTTCAGGAACCTTCAATTCCTTTGTATCTTAGCGCCTTTGTGGCAGAAAGATTCTTAAATACTAATTACCGTACGTTCATATTTATTTGTAAATTCGTTCAGCCATAAAATCAAAACTATGATCACGCTGGATGAATTTACTATTCAACAATTAAGATTGTACCCACACGCGACGGGAGAGTTGTCAGGCCTGCTAAGAGCCGTTGGCCTCGCCGGAAAACTCATCAACGCAAAAGTACGTAAAGCAGGACTCATCGACATCCTGGGCCGCCAGGGCAGTATAAATGTACAGGGCGAGAGCGTACAAAAGCTCGATGTGATCGCCAATGAAATTTTTATGAAAGTGCTGCGGTCAAGTATCAATTGCGCAGGTATGGTTTCAGAGGAAAATGAAGATGTGCTGATCTTTGACGATCAGTTAAGCAATGCATCGAAATACGTGATCCTGATAGACCCGCTCGACGGCTCCGGAAATATCAGCGTAAACATGGACATAGGTACTGTTTTCAGTATTGTAAAAAGAATAACCGCCAAAGGCACCTGTTCGCAGACAAAAGACTTTTTACAGGACGGAAAAAAACAGATTGCTGCCGGATACATTATCTACGGATCGTCCACAATGCTTGTATACGCCACCAGGCGCGGGGTTTACGGCTTTACGCTTGATGTGGAGACAGGTGAATTTTATATGAGCCATCCGAGTATAAAAATCCCTGATACCGGTAAAAATTTTTGTTTTGATTACCGCTATTATTATGCTATTGACGACAGGGTGAAGAAGTTTGTGGATGATGCTTTTAAAACAAGAAAAGGAACTAACGCTGATCTTTCCTTGCGCTATTCAGGATGTATGGTTGCAGACATACATCGCAACCTGATGGAAGGCGGCATTTTTCTCTACCCCGGCAGGAAAGATAAACCCGACGGAAAGTTGCGCCTGATGTACGAATGCAACCCGATGGCCTTTATCACCGAAGTAGCCGGTGGCGCTGCAACCGACGGGCATAACCGTATCCTGGATATACATCCCAAAGATTTCCACCAGCGTACACCTTTATTTATCGGATCAAAGAGTATGATGATACAGTAGTGTTGTTCGCTCGTTGAGCGTGCAAAATATCCTATTAAGAGAATAAAGCCTTATAGTATGTTTCTCGTTCCTGCAAAGATCGGGAAGTAAGGAATAGCATATCTCTGCTTACTCAGCGAAATCCTTCGCGTACTCTGCGTGAAAATTCTATATTATGAAATAAACTTTGTACTGCGTTCTCGTTCACGCAAAGGCC
>NZ_JAOTPL010000039.1:0-4600 GCF_025631005.1 Haoranjiania flava | reverse complement strand
CATAACAATTACCTGGAATCAATATTTCCCAAATTCGTAAAAGATTTTCTTTTTTATAAGTAAATTTTGCACTTCAAATATAATAGATGGATTCTGTTTAATAATTAAGCCATGCATTCTACTATCATTTTTACTTTATTTGCAGCATTCTATCTTTGCTACAATCTACAGCCCAAAATTACTATAGCAGAATATAATAAAGTGCTTATTCAGCTCAGAGAGCGTAAAAGAACCTCTTACATCCTGGCAGCCTTATTAATAGTTATTGCTTTTTCGGCTTCTTTGTATTGCTGGGGTATAGGTTCCGGGACTTTCGCTTATTTCGCTGTATTGATGGGGGTAGGCTGTATGGTAGTTTTGCTTGCACCTTTCCGATACCTGAAATGGCGGCATGTTTTACTGATTTATATTCTTTCATTCATACTGGAAATAAATTTATAACCAATGCCTGCTAATAAAAAATATTTAACAAGATCGCCCTGGCAGAGGATATTAAAGATTTCAGCTGGCTTTATTGGCGGTTACGCTGTAATGATCTCTTTCCATATGCTGCTTGCAGAGTTTATAGATAAAAAACACATTGTTATTACAGCAGCTGTTACCGGATATATATTATGGAGTTTATTGTTGTTGCTTGCGTTTTTGGCAAAGAATGGCTGGAAGGTATGGGGTATATATATTGCTTTAACAATGCTATTTGCTGCTCCTCTGATTTTTAGAAACCTGTAAAAAATTTCTTGCAATTTTGAAAAACCTTAGAAATTATAATATTTATTTTCACCTGCATACCATCAGTGGTATTTTTGCCTGCCTTCTTTTATATGTCATATTCTTTGCAGGAACTTTCTCATTTTTTAAACAGGAAATCACTGCCTGGCAAAATAATGCCTCTTATGCTGCATACCGGCATATAGCTGTTCCGGTCGATTATATTATTGACTCTCTTTCTGCCATTAAAAATCTGAAAGGCAGAGATATTGATTTTTATTTTGTGAGGAATGCTACTGAAACTTATGTCAACGTAAGCGCATCCAGTGACACTACCATTACAGACAAAAATACCCGGACTACTCAAAAACGAGGCCGCAGGGGAGGCGCAGACAGGATAAATTTTAAATACAATTACCTAAAGAATTCTTCAGGAAGTTACGAGGATACCTATGACATGGGTGAGTTTCTGTACCGGTTGCATTTTTTGGCACAGCTTAACCAGATTCCGATAAGGCTGGGCCATCCTTTCGGGTACATGCTTGCAGGTATTGTAAGCTTTTTATTCTTATTTGCCCTCATTACAGGCATATTGCTTCATTGGGATAAAATAATATCTAATTTTTTTACCTTCCGTCCCTGGACAAAACTTAAAACGTTATGGACCGATGCACACACGGCGTTGGGCGTTATCGGTTTTCCTTACCAGTTTATGTTTGCCGTTACAGGATTATTTTTAATAGTAAATGTTGTATTGGTTTCTCCATTCAGTAAACTATTATACAAATCACACGAAGAAGAACTCTACAGTGATATTGGAGTAAGAACCAATGCCAGCTATACATATACATATGATTCGCTGCCTCAGAAAATAGTTATGGCGCCATATTTAAACGATGTAAAAAAGAAATGGCCGGAAGCAACACTGAAAAGCGTGCAGATCATAAACTATGGCGACAAGAGCATGCATATGGTTATAGAAGCTGATGCAGACAGGAAAAAGAGTTTTGCAGCTACCGGTAAAATAGTATATGAAGCAGCCACAGGCAAGGTAGTAGATTATGTATCTGTTACAGATAAGCCAGGCTATGTACAAAAAGTAAGGGCGTTGCTATACAGGCTGCATTTTGGCGACTACGGTGGCTACCCCCTGAAAATCATATATTTTATTTTGGGAATAATGGGTTGTGTGGTTATTATTTCAGGAATATTGATCTGGTATGTGGCAAGAGATAAAAAAAGTACTGCTCCGCATAAGCACAAATTCAATTACTGGATTACAAATATTTTCCTGTCTATATGTTTAACGATGTTTCCTGTCACGGTTATCACATTTATAGCTGTTAAGCTTTCGGGTATCCCCGGTCAAAGCTTTATTTATAAAGTATATTTTTATACATGGTTATGCTTATCGGCTCTGTACGTGATCAGAAGGAACATACAGAAAACCAATAAAGAGACGTTGTTATTGGGAGGAGTGCTGTGTTTCTTTATTCCGGTCGCTGATGGAATAACTACCGGGAACTGGATCTGGCGCTCATGGAACACCGGCGCAAGCGATATACTGATCTTCAATTTACTCTGGATATTTATAGGCACCATAGCATTGATCAGTTTTATAAAAATAAAAGATCATGAACGTAAGCAAATGCTTAATTGACAATGCGCAGGCTCAATGTTATTGAAAAGCAGTAATTTTCTTACTTTTGCGCGCTATGTTACGAAGCGAAGCAGCAAAAACCTGGAAACTTTCCCTGCCCATAATTTTTGGTGAGATCACCCAGATATCGCTGGGGCTGATAGACAGTGCAATGGTAGGTTCTATAGATTACAAGCAACTGGCAGCAGCTTCGCTGGTGAACAGTGTAATGATCATTCCTTTTATACTCGGCATCGGCTTTACTATGGCCATTTCACAAAGGGTAGCTAATGCACGGGGCAGGAACGATTCTCAGCGCGTATCTCATATTTTATACAATGGCTTCTGGCTGGCCATGGTGTCGGCCATCGTTATATCACTGGGTCTTGAGCTGGGTAGTGATATTTTGTTTCACCTGGGCCAGGATCCGGAGATTGCGGTGCTGGCAGTACCTTTCTGGAGAATCGTGGGTATATCGGTTATACCCTCCATTTTGTTTATGGGGCTTAAGCAGTTTACCGATGGCCTGGAACGTACCAGGACCGCCATGATCCTTTCTTTTATTGCGCTGCCCTTGAATGTGTTTCTGAACTGGCTGCTCATTTTCGGCAACTGGGGTTTTCCGCGCATGGAACTTGCAGGCGCGGCCTTAGGTACTTTGATCACCCGGTCACTTATCTTAATTGTGATGGTGATTGTACTGTTTAAAAGTAAGCACTTCGCCAGATTTATAATGGTCCGAAAGAATCAATGGCATTTGAAAAGATCTACCATTAAAGAGTTGCTTGGAATAGGCGTACCAAGCGCATTGCAGGCCGGCCTTGAAACCGGTGCATTTGCTATCTCAGGCATTCTCGTTGGTACCATTGGCGCTATTGAGCAGGCTTCTCACCAGATAGCGTTACAGTGTGCTTCTTTTACATTTATGGTTTCGCTCGGACTTGCACAGGGAAATTCTATCCGTATCAGCAATGCATATGGCAGAAAAGACTGGAAGCACATTCACCTGATCGGTAAGAGCACCTTGTACACAGGCTTGCTCTATGGCATTTTGTGTGCTGTATTTTATGCTGTATTCCGCCAGCAGATACCGTATATTTTTAATGATAATGCAGAAGTAGTGTCGCTTGCAAGCCTGCTGCTGTTGTATGCAGCCATTTTCCAGATATCAGATGCTACACAGGCTATAGCGGTAGGAAGTTTAAGGGGAATAACTGATGTGAAATATCCAACCATACTTTTAACCATTGCTTACTGGGTAGTGGCGCTGCCCGCCGGATGGTTGCTGGCTTTTCGTGCACAAATGAGTACCCACGGAATATGGATAGGTTTGGTTATTGGGCTTACCTTTGTGTCGATTGTATTGAACCGGCGCTTCTTTAAAATGGTAAACCGCCATCTTACATTCAGCAAATAATTTAAAAATAAAATGAATTAATCACCGCCTTAGGCGAGGCCATCCGGGAGTGGATATTCAATCTAACAAACGGTATTCCGGTAAATATCAGTACAAGTAAAAACAAATAAACATATATGGAATGAGCCTTCAGAATGAAGCATACCAACCGCGAATGAATAAAGGTTATTCCATGTGACCGTAAAGAAAAATAAATAAATACACAGGAAATGGTTATTCCATGTGGCAACTGAAAAAACAAATAAATATACACAAATGAAATAGCCATAAGCAAGGTTGCATACCAACCGCGGATGAATAAAGGCTATTCCATGTGACCATAAAGAAAAATAAAAAATATACACATGAAATAACCATAAGCAAAGGTGCATACCAACCGCGGATGAATAAAGGCTATTCCATGTGACCATAAAGAAAAAATAAAAAATATACACATGAAATAACCATAAAGATTAGGAATCTATACCAACCGGGAATGAGTATTGAATCTAAAAAAAATGGTTATTCCATGTGACAACTGAAAAACAAATAAATTATATACACATGAAATAGCCATAAGCAAAGTTGCATACCAACCGCGGATGAATAAAGGCTATTCCATGTAACCGTAAAGAAAAATAAATAAATTACACATGAAATAGCCATAAAGATTAGGAATCTATACCAACCGAGGATGATAATAAAGATTAAGGTTTTGGTTATTCCATGTGGCAAACAGAAAAAATTAAATATTAACACATGAAATATTCATGAGCAATAATATGCACACCAACCGGGGATGAATTTGTAGCTTAGCGTTATTAAATTTCAGAGAAATGCAAGAAGCTCAAGTTCAT
>NZ_JAOTPL010000038.1:0-6963 GCF_025631005.1 Haoranjiania flava | reverse complement strand
CTTTTTGATTCTTTTTGCGGCAATGGCAAAAAGAATAATAATTCTTATTTCACCAAAGGCCGCAAAGGCTAATCGCAAAGACATTCTGGATGTCAAGTGAAAACACCTGACACGGCTTAAATAAGTTTTATTTCACGCAAAGGCTAAGCGCAAAGACATTCTGGGTGTCAGGTGAAAACACCTGACACGGCTTTAATAATTTTTATTTCACGCAAAGGCTAATCGCAAAGACATTCTGGATGTCAGGTGAAAAACCTGACACGGCTTAAAACACGTTAGTATGGCTTACCCGTGGTGTTCTTTGAGAAAACCTTGTGTACCTTGTGTTTTAGATTTTAACCACCATGTGCACAATGGTGACCTATGGTTCAGAAAGAAAAATCATAATTCAAACATCACACAACAAAAATAAAGATTGCTTCTAAACCAACGCTGGATTTTAATCCGGTACGCATGGTAAATTGGAGAATGCAAATAATTTGCAATCTGTAATCTGCATTTGCAATTAATTCTTATTCACCACAAACACAAATGGCTTGCGATTGTCTGACATGATCTTTTGTACCAGGTGTTTTTTGCGGAAATGCCGGTATTTGTTTACGTCAATTATTTCATTGGCCGTGCAAAATGCATCCATACTTTCGGCGTGCAGCAAAAGTTTGCTAATGCAGCGGAAATTATGTGCTCTTTGTTGTTTATCGGGTACCAGGTTTTCGCCGACAATAATTAATTCTCTTTCTCTCATAAACTTAAAAAGTATATTTGTGCAATAAAGTCGTTGGCGTACAATAAAGGTATAGTTTTTCTTCAAAATCAGGCAGGCTTGGTAAAAACTTCTAAAATAAATAACATACTGCTCTCGCCGCTGGACTGGGGCCTGGGCCATACCACGCGCTGCTTTCCGCTGATAGACCAATATCTTGCGGAAGGATGCAGGGTGTTTATAGCCTGCCAGCCCGGCTCGGCTTCAGAAAAGATGCTGATGCAGGCATACCCGCAAATTACTTATCTGCCGTTGCAGGGTTATAATATTACATACAGCCGCACAAGAAAAGGTTTTATAGCAAAAATAGCAGGGCAGGCGCCTAAAATACTCTCAGCTATCCGGAACGAACACAGGTTCGTGGAAGCAGCGGTGATGCGCCATGGTATAGACCTGGTAGTTTCAGACAACAGGTATGGATTTTATTCGCGCAAAGTGCGTTCTGTTTTTATCACCCATCAGCTCAGCATTCGTGTGCCTTGCCGATTCCTGCAGGCTGTTGTGCAACGCATCAATTATAGTTTTATCAACAAGTTTAGTGAATGCCTGGTGCCTGATTTCGCTGATAAGGATATGAATCTGGCAGGGAGACTGTCGCATCCTGAAAAATGGCCCTCAATACCGGTAAAATATATCGGCCCGCTAAGCAGGCTGAAACCAGTGCCCGGTGTAGAAAAGAAGTACGATCTGCTGGTATTGCTTTCCGGGCCGGAGCCGCAGCGAAGCATACTTGAAGAAAAATTGTTGGAGGTATTACCTTATCGCATGCAGCGCGTATTGCTGGTGCGCGGCCTGCCCAACGCTACAGAAAAAGTTTATTGCGAAAATGTGCGAGTCGAAAATTATTTAGGTGTTAAAGATCTGTCTCAGGCCATAGCCCAGAGCGAGTTTGTGCTTGCGCGCGCGGGCTATACCACCGTGATGGAAATGATCTGCCTGCAAAAAAGATCTATACTCATTCCCACGCCCGGGCAGACAGAGCAGGAATACCTGGCAAAAAGATTGCATCAGCAGCAGTGGGCATTTTGTTTTAGCCAGGGCGATGATATACAACAGCGCCTCGACCAGGCGATGCAATTTAATTTTATGCTACCGGCATTGCAGGCATAAAATTATTCTTTATGAATAATGCTGTCAACCACGTACTTGGTATTACCACGCCAGGGCAGCCTTCCGTTGTATTCTTTGTAGTGAAGGTCAAACTTTCTGCCGCTGTTTATGGCCAGTGAATCAAAGATCCTTTTGCTTTCAATGGAAAATTCGAACTCGTTGGATTGTATGCTTCCCGAACCGCGGCCTCTTGCCAGCCCTTCCTGTATCAGTTTGCCTTCGTAGGTTTTAAACACCTGACCCTTGCGCACGGCATAATTCAGGTACCCGGATTTTACGCCTTCACCGAAAACAAAATAATATTTCCAGTAAAAAAATCCGCCCAATATAAGTATCAGGATTATGATAGTGACTGTAATTGATTTTCTCATGCCCGGTTCAGTTTAGATGTTTGCGAATGTCTATTGCATGTAAAAGTAATATGAAACTAGCTAAGAATAAAGAATTAAGAGTGAATTATTTTTGTTCTGCTAATTAACATATTTGTACGGATCACATAATAAAGGATAAAGCACGATTTCAATGCTGCGTAAAATGAGGTTAGAGAAATTCTTGCTTTATCAAGAGCTAAAGTAATGTGTTGCTGTAGTACGAAATAGTTTGATAGTGCGGTCAGGAAGGCTACTTTTTGAGAAAACACTGAACCATAGTTCAGACGAAGCTGTTTTGAGAAAATTATTTTAGTACTTCAAACCCAGGAACGAGCAATATTATTGTAAATTGTAAAGGGTCACGTTGCATCCTTTGCTGCATCATTTAAAATATTTTTATTAAAACTTTGCTGATTTACGATATTTTATTACCTTTGCCGTCCGTTAAAAACAAAAGTTATGGCAAGAGTATGTCAGGTTACAGGTAGAAGACCGGTTAGCGGACACAATGTTTCTCACTCAAACATTAAGTCTAAACGCCGTTTTTTGCCCAATTTACAAACAAAGCGCTTTTATTTTGCAGAAGAAGACCGTTGGATCACGTTGAAACTTACAACAGATGCCATCAGAACCATTAATAAAAATGGTCTGTCTACCGTAGTGAAAGAATTAAGAGCTAAAGGACAAAAGATCTAAAGAACATTTTAAATATACTATAAAATGGCAGGAGCAAAAAAAGGTAACAGGGTACAGGTAATACTGGAATGCACAGAGCATAAGGCCAGCGGGCAACCCGGTACCAGCCGCTATATCACTGTAAAAAATAAAAAGAATACCCCGGAGCGTATTGAACTGAAAAAATACAACCCCATTCTTAAGAAAGTAACAGTACACAAAGAAATCAAATAAGTGGTGCAGCTATTTTATAGCTGGCCGTAACTTTTTAAAAATATTCATCATGGCAAAAGCAGCATCAAAAAACTCTAAAGTTAAAGACGCTAAAGCAGCAGCAGAATCTAAAAACTGGACAAAAGTAATTAAGAGCATACGCAGCCCTAAAACCGGCGCCTATACTTTTAAAGAAGCTATTGTACACAAAGAAAAAGTAAAGGAATACCTTGCTGAGAAATAAGCTATAGCTTTATTCTGAAAAATATAGAAAGCTTTCCACGCAGGAAAGTTTTTTTATTGCCCTTATCTGAAGAGCTTGTTTAGTCTAAACAATACACTTTCCCCGTAAATTTCCCAAATTCGTAAATCATTCTATTACCCTGCAAATACATTTGCACCCATGAACAGGAAGTTTAGGAAATTTTCCAATGATATACATCTTTGGCTGGGATTGTTGAGCGGTTTTGTGCTTTTTGTAGTTTGCTTTTCAGGAACCATTTACACTTTTCATAAAGAAGTAAACGAGTTTTTTAATAAAGAAAAATATGTAGTGAATGCTTCCGGCAGGCAGCTATCTGCAGATGTATTAGCAGCGGGGCTTGAGAACGGTGAATTTAAAGTGAGCCACCTGCTGATACCGGCGGGCTCTGAACGCTCGTGGATATTTACCCTAAAAACCAAAACAGAAGCAGGCGGTAAAACGCAGGGCGGCGGCAAGCGGCAGCAACTGCTTGTAAACCCGTATACCGCGCAAACACTGGGTTCTACAGATTCTAAAACCAATGACTTTTTTGATGTTATGATGAAGCTTCACCGTTGGCTGCTGATAGACCAGGCCAACGGCAGGATCGTGGTGGGCATATCCACCATTATCTTTGTACTGCTGTTGATATCCGGCATTATTCTGTGGATACCGCGCAGGTGGCGCTATTGGAAAGCAGCTTTTACCGTAATGTTTTCCGGCAAATGGAAACGCATTAACCACGACCTGCACAACACACTTGGTTTCTACACATTCCTGTTGCTGATGGTGATGGCATTAACCGGCCTCTGCTGGTCGTTTGAATGGTATAGAAATGGTATGAGCACGGTTTTAGGCGACAAAGTATTCAAGCAGCGCAATGAAAAAGTACAGCCTTCGGTGTATATACCGGGGTCAGCGCAGATAAGCTTTTCACAAGCTATAGCCATCGCTGATCAAGCGCTGCCCTTTCATGGGAACTTATCCGTTGCTGCACCTGCAGACAGCGCAGGCTCTTACAGCATCAGCAAAACCCGTGAAGGTTTTTTTGCCGTGTCCATGCCAGATAAAGTTATCATTGACAGCTACAGCGGTAAAGTGTTAAAAATTGAAAAGTTTGCTGAAAAGAAATTCCTGCACCAGGTAGCCGCTGCTATAAGGCCTTTGCATACGGGTGAGATCTTTGGATTATTTTCCAAGATCATTTATTTCCTTGTATGCCTGGTGGCAACCAGCCTGCCCGTAACCGGCACCATCATTTGGGTGAATAAGTTAAGGAAAGCGCCTAAAAAGAAAAAGAGCGTTTAGGCAGTGACAATGTTTTTCCAATTTATATGAACCACTGTTTTTCTTTTTCTTTTACAATTAGATAATTTCTAATCAAATATTAACAATTATATAACTTACTTAGCTTTCTCAATTTTAAAAAATGTTAATATTTTAGTTACATAAACTAACTAATATCCGCAAGTATAATTATATTTCCATTTCTTTTGTCCTAATGATATTAGGGTTATTATTGATCACCTGTAATAAATACGATCAGGTTTTAAAAGAAGATCATGCAAGTGAAGAAAAATTAAAAGCATGGCTGAAGGATAATGGGGGATATTATAAAGAAGGGAACCTGAAACTTGAAAGCAATGGAGTTTCTGTAAAAGGAAGTTTAGCATGGGAAGCAAAATATGTATTTCAAAGTGGTGTAAATGAATACGTTTATGTACCTTTTAATATCCGGGATGATATTGAAAAACGCTCCAATACATATGGTATTACATTTCAAATTGACAACCGTGGGAATATTATTAAAGGAGCGTTTACAGTAAACTCTTATAATGATAACAAGGTTAAGCATCTCCAACACTATTATACATTGAAAGATGGTAGGCTGCTTAATACGTGGCGAAATGATCAGCATAAAATAGAGGCTATAACGTATTCTAAGTTAAGCAGTGCACAGGTATCAGCATTGTTGGCAGACTTAAACAAGGCAAAAACTAAATTAGCAACTACTGTAGCTAAGGCGCCGCCTGTTCAATCTTATGCATCTGGAGGTTGCGGACACAGATTAGTAACCTGGTATGAACATGACGGCTATCTGGATAATGATGGTACTTATTACTCCATTGTGCGGGAACGTAGAGCCTGGGTACTGGAATGTGTACATAATGAATCAGACGGCGGGGGTGGCAGCAACGGGGGTGGCGGCGGTGGAGGTAACGGTGGAGGACCCCCGCAGAATACTGAAGATTTACCGTACATCGATCCTGATGAATATGAGGATGTGGATACAAAAAATCCTTGTGATGAGGCAAAGAGAGCTGCAGAAAAAATAAAAAATGCATACAGCCAGCAGGCATTACAAGAAAAACTTCCACAACTCACTGCACCTTCCACAACCGAAAAGGGAATAGCCATGTATGAAAAGCTCAGTGTGAATCCTAATGATAATACAGATGTTTCTACCGATCACTATTACACGGGAAACATGGCACAAGGTACAGAAACCGATGTTACAATTCCTACAGAGGTAGGATATTTAGATGCTTTAGTATCCATCTCCCACTATCACCCTGCTTCAGGCTTTAGCGCACCCTCAGCTAATGATATTTACAGAGTAATAGAAGCAAATGGCTATAATACCAGCCAGTTTACCCAGGGAAGGTTTCAGGGCAGCTTTGTAGAAGCTGCGGATGGCAGCTCATATGCTTTGAAGGTAACCGATGTCAATCTTGCCAATACTTTTTTCGGCACACAAAGCAGCAATTTAGCACAAAACGGACGTGAGTGGAACCCTGAAAGTAATATTGGGAAAGATTTTACCGCAGCTAATGATTATTATTTGCGAAAATACTGGAAATCTTCTAATAGAAATAATTTAGCTTATGAGGAGGCCATGGGCTTTGTACTAAATAAATATAATACCGGCGTTACATTAATGAAGAAAGATCCTGTCGGTAATTTTAAGCCAATAATAAGAACATCGTCCACTACCAAGAATTGGTTGGGAATAAAAACAACTACTTACATCAATCCTTGTCCTTAATTTATCATCTATTAAAACACAATACAATGAAAAAAATACTTATCATTCTCATGGTTTTCTTTATCACCAAAGGCGCAAATGCCCAAGCAGGTGTGTCGGACACCTTAGCTTATGTAAATCAGATTAAGGCCAACAAAAGCCAATATATCGGAAAGCCTTTTTCAGTATTATTGGCCGATTTACAGGCTGGTATAAAATTTTTCACTCCCCGAAGTGGAATGTCTGCCTATAAAAATAAAGAAACTTCTACCGGCTTTTATTTTATTATCCCGGAATATATGGAAGATTTTGGTTCTTATAATTTTGAAATAAAATGGGCTACCCCTTTAGATAGAGCTGTAACGGATCAAATTTATGGCAGTGGCCAATACGCTGGTCAATGGCGGCCGGAACCCGCTCAATACTATGGTACCGGTATTATTGCCGATATAGTTGTCGATTGGCGGTATAATAATTAGATATTAATGAAAAAAATACTTATAATTCTTACGTTTTTCTTTATAACTAAAGGCGCAAATGCCCAAGCAGGCGTGCCGGATAC
>NZ_JAOTPL010000037.1:0-10289 GCF_025631005.1 Haoranjiania flava | reverse complement strand
TTTTTTTGTAACTTTTTTTATGGGGAAAGAGTCAGGGAGAAATGTGTGATAAAATCAAACAAAAGACACACAAGTTTTTTTTTATTTCTACGAAAAGAGTTGCGCGAAGTTTTTTCTCGGGCATCGCAGAAAGGCTGGATATTACTGCTATTTTCGAATACAAATGTTTGCAGGTGTAATTGCAGCAGTTTTATTTTATTGTAGGGTAATAAACGTTTACTTTTACCGTAGAATCAACGGATATGGAATTAATAGAAGTCACTACACCACAGCTGGAAGATATATTCATAGAAACGGGCTATCTGATCAATAAAGATTTCCCCAACTACATTCGCCCGTTAGATAAAGAAGTAAAGGAAGTTTTTGATAAGACTAAAAATAAATTCTACAAAGATGGCGGCGAAGCCATACGCTGGATATTGGTAAAAGATGGAAAGCATATCGGGAGGATTGCAGCTTATGTATACCCGCGTTATAAGAATAAAGGCACTGACTATCCCGTGGGTTGTGTTGGTTTTTTTGATTGTATAAATGACCAGGCTGCCGCAGGTATGTTGTTTGATGCTGCTAAATACTGGTTGAAAAGCAAACAGGTTGATGCCATGGATGGCCCGGTAAATTTTGGCGACAGAGACAAATGGTGGGGGCTGCTGGTGGAAGGTTTTGATGAACCTATATACGGTTTAGCATTTAATCCGCCGTATTACCAGCGTTTGTTCGAAGATTATGGATTTATGAATTATTACAATCAATATTATTATGGTTTGAATATTGATGATAAGCTTTCAGATAAATTCGTAGAAAGATACAAACGGCTAAAATCCAAAAAGGGGTATGATGCACGGCATATAAATATACATAACCTGGAAAAACATGCACAGGAGTTTGCGAAGGTCTACAACGAAGCATGGTCTCAACACGATGAAGGAAAAGAAATATCGCCTGAGCAGGTATTGAAACTGTTTAATCAACTGAAGCCGGTGATTGATGAAAAAATAATATGGTTTGCTTACTACAACGATGAGCCCATAGCTATGTGGATCAATATCCCCGACATCAATCAGTACTTTAAACACTTTAACGGCAAAATGGGCCTTTGGCAAAAAATAAAATTCCTGTGGATGAAGCTGAACAAAACCTGCGATAAATTTATCGGCATAGCCTTCGGGGTGGTGCCGCGCTTCCAGGGTATGGGGGTAGACTCTTTCATGATCTATGAAGGCTCGCGTTACATTGTAGAAAGAAAATTATATAAAACCTATGAAATGGGCTGGTCGGGCGACTGGAACCCGAGAATGCTGAGCGTATACAAAAGCTTAAATGCAGTTGTTACCCGTAAATTGATCACATACAGGTATATTTTTGATAATAAACATCCCTTTGAAAGGCATCCGCCGGTAGAAAAATAAATATTATGGAAAAGAAATTCAGAACCATTCACAAAAAGAAATCAATAGCCCTTGTAGCACACGATCATAAAAAAGACGACCTGATCGTGTGGGTAAAGCAAAATAAGGACATACTTGTAAAGCACAACCTGATAGCAACAGGTACCACCGGCAAGATGGTGGCCAGGGAGCTGGGCGTAGAAGTAAAGCAGGTACTGAGCGGCCCGCTGGGCGGCGATCAGCAACTCGGCTCCATGATTGCTACAGGAGAAATTGACCTGGTGATTTTTTTCTGGGATCCCATGGAAGCGCAGCCGCATGACAGTGATGTAAAAGCATTGCTGCGCCTGGGTGTGGTGTGGAATATTCCTATGGCGTGTTGCCCTGCCACAGCAGATTTTATCATCAGTTCCGCGTACATGGATTCCGAGTACCAGGCTGAGCTTTCAGACTATAGCGCTTATCTAAACCGTAAGATCGCCAATTAAAAGTTTACCATTAAGCCAAGGCCGTAAATGGCCTGGGTCTGCAATTTAGGCCCTCTGTCCTGTATAGGCCTGTAGAGGTCATCATAGGCAAGGTTGTAATTCACGTTCAGCGCTATCACCTTGGTGATCTTTGCCGTAAGCGTATTGGTCATGAACACGTAAATATTCTCGGGGTTGTAGAGATAGTTGCTGTACAGCTCCAGGTTAGAAGCATAAAAAATGTTCTTGGTAATGTTGAATTTGGCCGTAAGGTTTGCATAAGCACCAAACTGGAATTTAAACATTTCACCGGGGTCAACGCCGAAAGCGCCTGCTTTTGACAGAGAATCGTCCATTACAAAAACACCCCTGACAGCTATGGGCGAAACAAATATGCTTAAGCCTTTTACGGGCCTGTAGTTGATGCCCGGTGCAAGTGTTACATACGCGGGTGCAAAAAACCTGGATGTATAACCTTTTCTTTCATCCTGCTCGGTTTCTTTATTCTTTTCATACACATAGCTTTTGGATATCTGTGTCCTGATCCTGCCCAGGTTTGAGAAATCGAATTTGGGAGAGAACTGGTGCCCGTACATAGAAATAAAGTCTACCAGGTCTACATTTTTCCTGCCGCCGATCTTGTTGGAACTGGCATTTAGGTAGCCGTATTGTATATTTAAGGTATTGTTCCAGCTGGTTTTTTTGTTCAGGTAGTCTGCGTATAAATTCAGGCTGGAAACTGCCGAAAAAGAGTTGGTACCACCGCCTGACCAGTTGTCAAGCGTTGTCTGGGAAGCGTTGATGGAGAAAGCGCCGCCTGCATTCCAAAGTTTTGTGGTGTCTTTACGGAATTTGCCGTTAACCAGGCCGCTCAGCGCTTCCTTGGTTTTTTTTCTGCCATTGTCTGTATTAATCATGGCATCAACTGTAGATGTATTGGCTTTGCTGGCATTCTCAGCTACATTGCCAGTAGCAGGTATGCTTGCTGGTGCAAGTGTATCCACGGGCCTGATTGTATCGGTAGTATTATCAGGCGGAACAGCAGCCTTCTGTAAATTGAAGTTTCTTGCGGTATCGTGTTGGGCACTAACTGATTGGATGGATAAGAACAGCATCAGGAAAACAAAACTAAATTTCATCATGACAATTTTAAATTACAGTTTGCAAAATTGGTAAACTCTTAAGCCTTGTAAAATTTTCAATGTGCAAAGTAAAATAAATTTGGTAAGAGTTCAAAAGCTCCTGGCGTATTTTACGGTTTATGAGCAGGTTACCTGTAAAAGCATCTTGCGGGTTGTTGTTGATGTAC
Organism: Haoranjiania flava; assembly: GCF_025631005.1. Taxonomy (NCBI): domain Bacteria; kingdom Pseudomonadati; phylum Bacteroidota; class Chitinophagia; order Chitinophagales; family Chitinophagaceae; genus Haoranjiania; species Haoranjiania flava. Next base: position 7,125 of record NZ_JAOTPL010000037.1, on the reverse strand, counting down.
GCGGTGATCTCCGCGGTATTTCCTTCGATGTAGTAGGAGTGCGAAGGTATAACATCTGTAAATTCCCCTGCATACAGGTCCAGTATATGCGCTTCTGAAGTGAAAGTTTTATTGATCTGGAAGCCGATTAATTTCGCCAATTCCAGTGAAAAGAAAAGCGGCACGTTTGCGGAGTATTTATTGCCCGATCTATCTGTGTTGATCAGGTAATTTTCCAAAAGGTAAAATAACTCTTCGTTGTCTTCGGTTTCATTTACCGCATTTAAAAACAACTCTACCATATAGGTAGCAATTGCATTTTTAATCACATCAAAATAAAGGTTTTCATACCGGTAGCCCCATTTGTACTCCCTGATAAATTGTAACTGCTTAAAATCGTTTTTATAAACTTCCATATCCAGGATGGCGCCGGGCTGGAAAAAAGAAATTCGGTTGTTGCCTGTTTTGGTGTTTTTTCTTACACCTTTTACAATATATTTCTGTATGCCGAACAGTTCTGTATACATGGTCACAATCAGGCTGGTATCGCCGTAGAAGATGTATTTCAATACAATTCCTTTTGTTTTGTGTGTCATAATATATTGTAGGCAATACTAGTAAATGTTGTTGTAAATATCGCTGTTGTATTCTACAAACCTTGGCCTGCTCACATAATTAGAGTTGTACCTGAAGCGCAGGTTCGTGATCAGCATAATTTTAATCTGGTTTTCCCGGGCAATTTTTTTGGGGAAATAATTCAGCCGCAGTTCTATAGTTCCGAATTGCAGGTTCTCGTTCCTGGTGCGCACGCCTCCGCCGATGGCATAGTACAAATGATCGTGCCAGATGGTATGCCTGCTCAGGTCCATCACGGCAGCATCAAAAGTCAGGAAGGGCGCAAACGCAAAACCCATAACTTTCCCCGGCATAAAAAATATGGATTCCCCGCGCAAAGACAGCCTTTTCTCGCCCATTACTGAATCTTCACGAAAATAATTTAAACCAAACAGGTTGTTGATACGCAATGGCTCAGAAGTATGCGGATTTACCTGCTGGGCATAGCTTGCCTGTATTTTCTGCCTGTATTTGATATGGTTAAAATGAAAAAGCCTGCTGTATACAGATATGCCCCCGATGAAGTTTAGATCCTGGAAAAATCTCTCACGGTCGTAATAGCTGCCGGCGCGCAGAAAATATTGCAGCATATCGGATCTGCGCGTAAAGGTGTAGTTGTTGATATCCACACCTACATATGGGCGTTTGATATGCAACTGACGCTGATAACCTGCCGTGATGCTCGCATTTATACCGTAAGGCATATCTTCAGTAGCTCCAAAACCAAGGATATAGCTGGTTTTGTAGAAATATTGTTTAAAGTAAGTGTATTGCAGCAACAGTGCAGACCGGTCTGAAAGGCTGTCGCTGAACCTGCCTTGCAAGTCGGGCGGATCAACAAAATGATTATTCATATACCGCATCATGATCACGTTGCGGTCCGGCATCTTGTTATCCAGGATGTATTTTTTGGCGTTTATGTTGTAGCCCAAAGCCGCATCAATGTAGTTCTGGCTATAGCCAATGTACACTTCTTCGGGCCGTTCGGGTTTGTTATAGTAATCAGGATAAGTATTGTATGTGCGTTGTTTGCCAATAGTGATATCGCCGATATAATTGCTGTATTGTGAAAACAAAGGCCGCTCCAGCCGGAGGTTGTAATCAGTGAGGTTGTAAGTTGCGTCATACCTGTTCTTATGAATATTGCCTGCGTTTATGGTGGCGCTGAGAAAAGTGCCTAACAGATTATTGATGGTGTATTGCACATTTGCGCCAACTTTAGGGTTACGCTCAATATCGCGCAAAGCTGTAATGGAGATGGCCTGGCCGGTGCCAAAAAGATTACTTTCACCTACCGTCACGTGTTGCCTTTTGTCAGTTACTTCCTTTGCTTCAATGTTCAACCCGAAAAGGTCTTTGGTAATTACATACAGGTCCAGTGAATCGCTTTCAGGATGTTGCATATCTACAATGATCCTGGCATCTCGTATAAACTGCAGGTTTCTCAGGTAGCGTTCATTGTCTGCCAGTACAAACGGGTTCAAAACCTCATTCTCTTTTACAAACATGTTTTGCCTGATCACCCATTCCCGGGAAGTGGTGTGCAGGGCAGATAATATTTTGGTACCGAAATAATCTATCCTGCGGGTTGTATCGCTGAAGTCAATGTTGAAGTCAAACTGGCGGTAGATAATATTCCGGATGATCTTTCCTTCGTAAGGCATAAAATAGGTAGCAATTCTTTCATTGAGTATATCCCGTTCATTTACATATTCTATGATCTTTTCAGATTTCATGTTTTTTACCAGCGCATTCAGCCTTCTGCGGAGTGGCGAAAGCGTGAGCTGCCTGATATGGTTGGTATCTATTGCGTAAACAACTATCCCCGGATTAGCATCGAGTTTTAAGGTATCAAGTACACTTTGGGCATTCAGGTTGCCGGCAAAGCACATGCAAAAAAATAAAACAAGGCCATATTTGAAAATTCTCTTCAAGGTTATTTAGGGATTGTCTTTTCTTAAGGGCTTTAAAATTAGTACAATATGGCGGTTTTTATTATTTTGTATGCGGCAATTTCTCACAATAATTTTTTTTCTTAAAAGAAAATGTCTAATTTTATTCTGTGAAAATACAAAATCATACACATAACCATCATCATATCTTATCCGAGCGGTAAGCTGAAATGTTTGTGTATGCAAAAAACATTTGAAAGGTTTACCGTAAGAGGTAGGCCTTTTTTATTAAGCTAAACAATAAATTATTTATGCTGAAATTAGCCATTCAAAAATCCGGCAGGCTTTATGAGGAGTCAATGAAGCTGATCAAAGAGTGCGGTATTGAGGTCAGTAACAATATCAAAGACCAGCTAAAAGCGCTGGCAACCAATTTCCCGATGGAAGTATATTTTTTGCGCGATGACGATATTCCTCAATACGTGGAAGATGGTGTTGCAGACATTGGTTTTGTTGGGGAGAATGTGATCTACGAAGCGGGAAAGGATGTAGATGTCGTGGATCTGCTCGGCTTTGGCAAATGCAGGCTTTCCATAGCAATCAAAAAGTCTGATAAATACGAAGGGGTACAGTCGCTGCAGGGTAAAAGAATAGCCACCAGCTATCCGCACATTGTACAGGGTTACCTGGCAAACAATAAAGTAGATGCCGAGATACATACCATCAGCGGAAGCGTGGAAATAGCGCCGGGTATAGGCCTTACGGATGTAATATGCGACCTGGTAAGTTCGGGCTCCACCTTGTTTATGAACGGACTGAAAGAAGCGGAGATTATTTTGCAATCGGAGTGCGCGCTTATCCGCTCACGCTATCTGAATACGGAAAAAGAAGCATTGTTAGAAAAGTTATTGTTCCGCATCCAGACTGTAAGAAAAGCAAAGAATAAAAAATATGTGCTGATGAATGTGCCCAACGATAAGCTGGAAGCCATTATACAAGTGCTGCCCGGTATGAAAAGCCCTACGGTATTGCCGTTGGCTGCCAAAGGTTGGAGCAGTTTGCACACGGTACTGAGTGAAAACGAATTTTGGGAAAACATTCAGCAGCTGAAAAATGCAGGCGCTGAAGATGTATTGGTTTTACCGATTGAAAAAATGGTTATCTGAGATGAAAAAATATCTAAGCCCAACAACCGGATCCTGGCCCGCAATCGTTGCCAGGCCTGTGTTTGATACAAAACAATTACAGGAAAAAGTACAGGCAGTCCTCGAAAGCGTCAGGCTACGCGGCGATGATGCCGTTAAAGAATTTACACAAACTTTTGATGGCATACAGCTGGATGCATTGCAGGTTTCAAGCCAGGAAATAGATACTGCAGAAGACAGGTTGTCCGAAGGGTTAAAGGCAGCCATCAAAACCGCATTGAAAAATATTTATGTTTTTCATGATGCCCACAAAGTTAAACCCATACGCACCAGCACCATGCCGGGCGTTACCTGCTGGAAGAAAGTGTTGCCCATAGAGAAAGTAGGCTTATACATTCCCGGCGGTTCTGCGCCCTTGTTTTCAACTGTATTGATGCTGGGCATTCCCGCACAGATTGCCGGTTGCAAAGAAATTGTGTTGTGCACACCACCCGGTAAAGACGGCGATATTCACCCTGCAATTTTATATGCTGCACAATTAACGGGCATCACAAAAATCTTCAGGGCAGGCGGCGCACAGGCTATAGCAGCTATGGCTTACGGCACAGCAAGCATACCAAAAGTATATAAGATCTTTGGCCCCGGCAACCAATATGTTACTTGCGCAAAGCAACTGGTACAGATGGAGGGCGTGGCTATTGATATGCCTGCCGGCCCCAGTGAAGTCTGTGTCCTGGCGGATGATACAGCAGATGCGGGTTTTGTAGCTTCTGACCTGTTGTCACAGGCCGAACACGGCGCAGACAGCCAGTCTGTGCTGATAACGGTTTCTGAAAAAATAATGGCTACGGTAGAGCAGGAAGTTGAAAGCCAGTTAAGCATTTTAGAAAGAAAAGACATTGCACAAAAGTCCATAGCGAACAGCAAACTTGTCTACATGGACAATATGGATGATGCCATTGATCTGGTAAATGAATATGCGCCCGAGCACTTAATTATTTCCTGCGCCAAAGCAGAAGCCATCGCAGAAAGAATCACAAATGCCGGCTCCGTATTCCTGGGAAATTATTCTCCCGAAAGCGCAGGCGATTATGCCAGTGGCACCAACCACACTTTGCCAACTAACGGGTTTGCCAAAGCATACAGCGGCATCAGTGTGGAAAGCTTTACTAAAAATATTACTTTTCAGCAATTAACTGAAGACGGACTGGCAAACATTGCAGAGACAGTGGTGGAAATGGCTGCTGCTGAAGGCCTCAGCGCGCATGCCAATGCCGTAAAAATACGTATCAATAAAAACAGCAATTAAGCATGTATACTTTTAAATTCATACCCAGGGAAAACATTGCACAGATAATCCCTTTTTTGCAGATATTAGATGTCAATATTCCGGCCGAAACGCTGGAACAGCGCCTGAACGAGATGTTTGATAATAATTATAAATGCGTGGGCGCTTACCATGAAGACAGGCTGATAGGTGTTTCCGGCTTATGGATACTCACAAAATATTATATCGGCAGGCATATAGAGCCCGACAATGTGATCATTCATCCTGATTACAGAAGCAGGAATGTAGGAGACCAGATGGTCGACTGGATCCATGCTTATGGCAAAGCCAACGGCTGTGTTGCATCTGAACTGAATTGTTATACCGGCAACACCCGCGGCCAGAAATTCTGGTCCAGCCAGGGATATGAAATAAAAGCGTTTCACTATAGAAAAATGTTGGATAATGAGCTTTAGTGTAGAGAAGTTATTGAGGGAAAATATAAAACGGCTGCAGCCTTATTCATCTGCAAGAGATGAATTTTCCGGTGAGGCCAAAATATTCCTGGATGCCAATGAAAACAGCCTGGGATCGCCCTTGCTGAAATGGTACAACCGTTATCCCGATCCGCACCAGGTAGCATTAAAAAATGCCATCAGTACAATAAAAAACATTGCGCGGGAACATATTTTTTTAGGCAACGGCAGTGATGAGTGTATAGACCTGCTGTACCGTGCTTTCTGCGAACCCGGCAGGGACAATGTAATTATTTGCCCGCCCACCTATGGCATGTACGAAGTATCGGCAAATATCAATGATGTTGAAATCCGCGTGGCGCCTTTGCTTGAGGATTTTCAGCTAAACCTTGCACACATAGAAAGCCTGATCGATGAGCGTACCAAAATCATCTGGCTCTGCTCTCCCAACAACCCCACGGGCAATTCCCTGCACCGGCTCGACATAGAAATGGTGCTGAATAATTTCCACGGGCTGGTAGCGATCGACGAAGCTTATATTAATTTTTCGAGGCAGCAATCGTTTGTAGCTGAATTGGCTGAATACCCCAACCTGGTGGTGCTGCAAACGTTCAGCAAAGCTTGGGGGCTGGCTGCGCTCAGGCTGGGTATGGCTTTCGCTTCGGAAGAAATTATTGCTGTTCTGGATAAGGTAAAGCCTCCTTACAACATCAACCAGGCAACGCAGGAGCTTGCACTGAAAGCATTGGAAGATGTAGGCCAGGTAAACGATATGATACGCGAAATAGTAGACATGCGCGTAGCATTAGCTGCTGTGTTCAGGCGTATACCAGGCGTGGAAGCCGTGCATGATTCTGACGCCAATTTTATTCTGATAAAAATAAAAAATGCAAAAGAGGTGTATCATTTTCTACTGTCAAAAGGAATAGTGGTACGCGACAGAAGCAGGGTAATGCTCTGCGAAGACAGCCTAAGGATTACAATAGGCACCGAAAAAGAAAATACCGCGCTGGTAGATGCTTTGGCAGAATGGACAGATGCCCAATATTGACGCTTGCAATTGTTTATTAGCACAACAATAACTTTTAAGCTCTGTGTATGGCAGAGCTTTTGCTTTTTTTATACTGTAAATCCAAATTACCGTCACTTTAAAATTACTGACTATGATAAACGAAGAAAGAAATGCAAACGTAAGCGATGACCTTACTACCAATGCAAATGCAGATGAACTTACTTCTGATCTCAGGGGCTCTTCGCTCATTAATCTTACGAAATACAATGTAGACGAGAAGTTTATTACAGCAAAGTTTGCCAGCCTGGAGGATGCCAAAAGAGCTTACGAAGCTTTAACCGAACACGGATATCCCCGCGAATCTATTGTACTGGCTATACCGGGAGAAACCGAAGACCAGTTCTTTAATTCTTTTGATGCATTGGAATCAGAATTTACAAAAGAAGACAAAAATTACCGGTATGTCTCTATGGGCTTGGAATCGCTTAGCCCCGAGCAGGCTGTATATGTAAGCAGTGTGTGGGATGCACACAATGCAGTTACCATAAATGATTAACAAAAACTACCGGAGCATATCCGGTTTTTTTGTAAATAAATGGATAGCAGGAATAGCTGATCTGAATTTTTGCACTTTTTTATTTTTGCATTAAACTACATTTTCTAATTTTCATGTGTATATTTTTTATTTTTTCTTTATGGTCACATGGAATAGCCTTTATTCATCCGCGGTTGGTATGCA
>NZ_JAOTPL010000036.1:0-11834 GCF_025631005.1 Haoranjiania flava | reverse complement strand
CGTGGGGACAGGACAATGAAGGTTTTAAACTCATCCGCGATTTATCGGCATTGTTGTGGAATTATTTCGAACCGCGCTACGGCTGGAAGCCCCTCGAAGAGAAAAAGTACCAGAAGCTGTGGTAGCTTATTTTTTGTGCAGGTGAAAAAACACCTGGCATGGCAAACGCCAGGCACTCATTGGAACTCTCACAGCTTACCTTTTACTTCTTACTGCTCACCATGCTCCATTTACCTGCATCGCGCCATTCACTTTCTTGAAGCTACCATCCTTTCTGTGTCTCCCGCTGGCCCTCGCCGGCAGAGCGTTTCATGATTTTGTTCTGCAGGTTTTTTTCTTCTTCGCGCAGGTTGTCGAGGTAGCGCTCGGCCTGCTCTTTATTCATGTTGTTCTTGTCCTGGTTCTGTTGTTCATTCTGCTGCTTCTGTTGATCCTGGCCGCCGCCGCCTTTGTCTTTATTTTTATCCTGTTGATCTTTCTGTTGCTCTTGTTTGAGCTTGTTTATGGCCAACTGCAGGTTTTCCCTTGCTTTCTGGTCCTGTGGCGTTTTGCGCAGGGCTTCTTTAAAGTCATCAATAGCTTCGCGGTATTTCTCCTGCTTAGCGCTGTTGACGCCTTTGTTGTAGTTGACTGTTGAACGCAAACCAGCATCCCTGACGGATTTCAGCGCTTCATTGTAGGCTTTGATTGCTTCTTCTGTTTTGTTGGTTTTGTTGTAGGCTATGCCTTTATTTACTTTCGCAAATTCATTGCTTGGATTGATCTTCAGCGCCTGGTCATAAAATTTCAGGGCCGTTGCAAAATCGCCTTTCCTGTATGCCTCATTGCCTTTGTTCACTTCTTTATTGCCGTTTTGCTGGGCAGAACTTTCTGTAAACACACCTATAAAAAACAAGGATAAAATTATGCTTAGCAACTTTTTCATACCGATTTTCTTTTTCTGTCAGAAATAAATATATCCAGTATCAACAGCAACAACATCAGTCCGATAAGAATTGGAAATGAGGAAATGTAATTTTTGGCCCCGGCATTCGGTGTATTCAGCAATTTTTTTTCCATGCCATTAATGCCCCGGGCGATTTTATCAGCTGCATTCAAATCATTGTCAAGCCTGAAATAGGCGCCGTTAGTACGTTGTGCTATTTTTTTTAACCCGTCTTCTCCCAATTTGGAGATCACTGTCTGGCCGTTATTGTCGCGTACATAGTCATTGGCGGCAGGGTCGAAAATGGGTGTTCCTTCTGCACTGCCAACACCGATCGCAAACACTACCACGCCGGCATCTTGCAGTTCTTTGATGGAAGCGTTTGTCCTGGTATCATGGTCTTCGCCATCCGTGATGAGGATCACTGCCTTATGTTTTTTATCTGCCACATTTCCCAGGGCCTGATTTGAAATAGACAGCGCTTTACCAATCTCGGTACCCTGTACAGGTATCATGTCGGGCGTTAAGTTCGAGATCAGCATTTTTGCTGCTCCCACATCATTGGTCACAGGCATCTGCAGGATTGCCTGTCCTGCAAAAACTACTACACCGATGCGGTTATTGCCCAGGTTTTCAATCAGCTTATTGATCAACAGTTTGGCCTGGTCGAGGCGTGTAGGTTTAATGTCCTGTGCAAGCATGCTCTTGCTTATGTCCAAGGCAATGATAATGTCAATACCCATTTGTTTATTGGCAGACAGCAGGTTGCTGCCATCATTTTTTTCCATTCTTAAATTCATGGCTGCCAATACACCAATGATGATTGCGATAATCATCAAAAGCAGTTTAAGCTTGAATTTACGATGGGCATAGTTTTGTGTAAGCCTCTTTACCAGTTTATGATCGCCGATGCTTTGCGCTATTTTTTTCTTCCATTTCACAACGCCGGCAAACAGCAGTATTAAAGGAATGATGATGAGTAATGCCCAGGCTAATTCAATATTTTCAAACGATAACATGTATGTCTATTTCTCTAAAATTATTCCAATATTACGATGCAGAAAGGTTACTGCAATTAATTTAACTTTTTGTGATCTACTTTTTACCTTCAAAGAAGCCGTAATCTTTTAAAATTTCTTTCAGCAGCTTTTCGCTGTTTCCGCGGAGCATGTCCTTATCTGCATGTTTGGTTGTAAGGCTGAAAAAGTAAACATGCTTATTCTCCACGATCCAGCCGGTAATAAGCGATACAAATTTATCGCCATGCGGCGCTATGCCTTTATTGTAGGCCAGTGTATATTTGGTATTCGCTTCCTTGCCCAAGAGGTTTTTACCGATTGCCTGTGTTCTTTTCTGGAATGGAAGATTAGAGAAATATAAGTTTTTAATAAAGCCCAGTTGCTCGTCAGCACTTAATTTCAGTGAATTGTCTTTCCAGAAAGCGGAAACATTTTGGTCGATTTTTACCTGGCCATAGTGCACGCTGTCGATCCAGAATTGCATGTGGTCTTTGCCTGTGTGCTTAGCCAGGCTGTCGAAGAATACAGGATTTTTTTCAAACGAGTTTTTAAGGGTGTTGTTTGAACCGGTATTTTCCAGAAAGCTGTTCTCATCGGTGATAGTGCCGGCTTCAATAGCGATCATTGCATTCAAGAGGTCGAACGCCGGGCCCGGGGCGTATGCCGAATCGCGGTAATCTTCTAAATTGTAAATGCTGAAGTCATCATTGGCATTGTTGAGCAAAGCAAATGACCCGCTGAACTGGTATTTTTTGAAAAATTCAGCAAGATGGTTGTTCTGCGTTACGTTATTCGGAGAACACGATATAAAAAGCAGCACCAAACCTGCTATCATATAAATATTGCGCATTGCATCATACATTTGCTGCAAAACTAAGCATTAGTTTTTTTATGGTTTCACTTTTAACTATTGCTATTATACAGCATCCAAAAAATATGAAGAGACTACCGTTGAAAATTATATTATTTCTTTGGCTGGCCATAGGCTCAGTCCAATTATTCGCCCAGACTGCAGATGACCATCCTGATCATGAGCTGATTTTTAAAAACCTAAAAGGAGATACTATTGCCTTGTCTGGATTGAAGGGTAAGGTTGTATTTCTGAATATCTGGGCAACTTGGTGCGGCCCATGTGTGCAGGAGATGCCCGGGCTTAATCATTTGTACACACTCTATAAAAATAATCCTGAAGTAGTGTTTTTGTTTGTTGATGCTGACAGTGACCTTAAAAAGGCAGAACGTTTTATAAAACGGAGAAAATTTGAGCTTCCGGTGTATGAATCTGTAAACGGCTTCCCGAGAAGTATGTTCAGGGATGTATTGCCCACCACAATGGTTTTTGATAAATCAGGAAAAGTGATCATGTTTTATGAAGGCGCAGCAGATTACAGCAATGAAAATTTTATCAGAAAATTTGACGAATATCTTAAGCAGAACTAAGGTTTATTTCATTGTTTAACCACAACGGCCATGAGGGATGCACAACGAGCAGAAAGATGATGCTTTGAAAGTGATGCTTATACAGTATTTTAGTTTACATACAACGGCAACGAAGATGCGAAAGCAATACAAGAGACGACACTGATAACAGGTGCTTGTTATGGCATTAAAAATTTAATAACCAACAACCCTAACTTTCCCTGGCTTTTCCGATCAGCGATTCCAAAACAAAGGTAACCAATGAAAGTACAATGCTGAACCAGAAAGCTGCCCACCAGCTTTCTACATGAAAGCTTTCCACAATGCCGGATGTGAATTTAATAATGATAGTATTGATCACCAACAAAAACAAACCGAAGGTGACCAGTGTTATAGGCATGGACAGGAACACCAGTACCGGCCTGATAAACGTATTAAGCAAACCAAGCACCAATGCTACTACCAAAGGTGTAAAATTGTTCTTCAGTTCAATACCCGGCAACAAATATGCAGCTATAATTACAGCCAGCGTTGTGATAAGAAACCGTCCTATAAATCCCATGGTATGTTGTTTTTAATTTTAATAAACTACTAATTGCCAGAAATCTTCTTCCTGCAGGTATTTTTGTGCAAAATATTGTATTTCCTCCGAAGTTACGTTTTTAATATCATTAGTGCTTTTGTAAAAATAGTTTTCATCCAGCCCTTGCAACACATATGTTTTCCAGTGGTTCATGATCTGGAACGGCCCGTCAATATCTGCCAGTATACTGCCGATCAGGTAATTTTTTACCAGCATTAATTCTTCTTCATCCACAGGTTCTTGGCGCATTTTTTTAGCTTCTTTCCATATTTCTGCTATGGTGGCATCGCACACATTTCTTCCTGCTTCGGTAGAGATCATGAGCGCCGTATCTTTAATGTGGTTTTGTACATAGCTGTGAATGCCATAAGTATAGCCTTTTTCTTCCCGTATATTTGCCATTAATCTTGAACCAAAATAACCGCCAAAAATAGTATTCATCACGAGCGCTTTCGGGTAGTTTTCTGAATGCCGGTCCGGAAACGGCCGCGCAATCCTGATGGCGCCCTGCACAGCATTCTCGTCATTGATCACCGTGTGTTTTTTTTGCGGGCAAGGCTGTGTGGTATAATTGAAAGAAGCAGGAGCATATGGCCTGATATTAAAAGGCAGCTTACCAAAATGTTGGTCCAGCAACGTTTCCAGCCCATCAGGCAGGTAGCCGGAAACAAAGAGCATACAATTGCCGTGTGTATAATATTTTTTATAAAAGTCCGCCAGCTCTTCTCTTTCTATGGCATCAAAGGCTTCTTTAGAAGTATACCTGCCGTAAGGATGATCAAAGCCGTAAACATATTCATCAATAAGCCTGTTGGCTACAAAGTCTCCTTTAGTAAGGTTTACTTCCAGTTTTTGCTTCGCATTGGTGCGGTAAATGTCAAGCTCTTCCTGCGGGAATGTAGCATCTGTAAGTATTTCAGCCATGGCGGGCAACAGCTCCGGCAAATGCTTTGTGAGCGCATGCAATGTCAGTGCGGCTGTTTCATTATAACAGCTTCTGTTTAAAAAAGCTCCGTAATAATCAAAATGCTCATTGATCTCAAAAGCAGATTTTTGGGCGGTACCATTCTTCAATAAAAAGTTCGTTGAGGCAGCTACAATATTTTTTTCTTCAAAGGAATTGCCTGCAAAAAATACAAAGTCTACCGATACTACTTCTTCTTTGCCTGCATGCAACGTATAAACAGGCAGGTTGTTGCTGAGCCTGAAATGCGCACAGGGCTTTATTTTCAGGTTAAAGTCTAATGCATTGTATATTTTTGGCGCTATTTTTCTGTTCATTGTTGTTTAGTTTCTTTCTTCTGCCAAATATTTTAAAGTACAGGAATTGGTCTCTTTGAAAATCTCTCGCGCATATGTATGAATCTCTCCGTTTGTAATCGAATTGTAATGATCCAGCTCTGCATTGATGAGGCCTGCGTCGCCCAGCAATTCGTAAAAAGCAAGGCTGTTGGCGCGGTTCATGATGCTCATATCTTCAAAGTGTATCATGCTTTCCGTCTTGTTTTTTACCTTGTTGAGTTCTTTTTCTTCAATCCCGTTTTGCAGAAAGTCGTGTATTTCTTTGTCAATAGCAGCTTCTGCTATATCGATATCAACACCTTTTATCAATCTTCCTTCAATTGTCAGCAGGCCATCGTCTATGCTGCCGAGATGATAGCAGGAAATGGAAGAAAACAACTGTGCTTCTTTCACCAGCCGCTGGTAAAGCCTTGAAGAAGAACTCCCGCCCAGTATTTCAGTGATCAGGTCGGCAATGTAATAGCTCCTGTCCAGCCTTTTGCCTATGTGCCATACTTTATAAATGGCGTCGACAGGCACTTTGGCATACACCACCTCTTCCTTATGCGCTTGCTGCATTGGTTCCTGCACTAAGTTTCTATGATATTTTTTGCCGGCAGGAATTGGTTCAAACCATTTTTCTGCAAGCTTTTTCACAGATGCTGCGGTTACATTTCCTGCAACTACCAGGATGGCGTTGGCAGGGGTGTAGAATTTCTTAAAGAAGTTGACCACATCGGGCAGTTGTGCATTTTCAATGTGCGCAAGTTCTCTGCCAATGGTCATCCACCGGTAAGGATGTTGTGTATAAGCCAGCTCTCTCAGCTTCTGCCAGGCATCTCCATAAGGCTTATTGATATAGTGCTCTTTAAATTCTTCGCAAACCACTTTCTTTTGTACTTCCAGGCTTTTCTGAGAGAATGCAAGGCTTAACATGCGGTCGCTTTCAAGCCAGAATGCTGTTTCCAGGTTTTCTGCCGGTATCTGGCAGTAGTAGTTGGTGAGGTCATTGGTTGTATAAGCATTGTTCTCTCCGCCTGCAAGTTGCAGCGGCTCATCATAATCCGGAATATGTATACTTCCCCCAAACATCAGGTGTTCAAACAAATGTGCAAAGCCGGTTTGTGCCGGGTTTTCGTCGCGTGCGCCAACATCATACATTACGTTTACTACGGCAAGTGGTGTTGAATCATCTTCATGTACCAGTACCCGCAACCCGTTCTTCAACTCAAATCTTGAAAAATCGATCATTTTCAGAAAAATTAGGCTGCAATTTAAAGAAGCTTAATGACATTGTAATAATATGATTAAAATCATAGCACTTAAACAAATATTTTAAAGATTAATTAAGGCTTGTTTATTTATTTTGTTTTAATTTAACGCTTTCAAAAAAATGTTTGTGTTAATGAAATGAAATAATCATGAAGATTAAGTATGTATAGACCGCGGAAGATGGTTATAGCAGGCCACGAACAGAAAATAAAAACACACATAGAATAACCATAAAGATGACGCATCTTTACCAACTAAGGATGATAATAAGAATTAGGTTTGGTCATTCAATGTGGCAAACAGAAAAAATTAAATATTAACATATGTATACATGGAAAGAAGGGAAGCAGTAAGAAATATGGCGCTGGCGCTTGGCATTGCTGTTTCTGCTCCTACAATGAGTGCCTTGTTTAGCAGCTGCCGTTCTGAAAACAAAGAAAAAGGAATTGCTTTTACTATAGAAGATGAATCACTGATTGCTGAAATAGCAGATACAATTTTGCCTGCCACCAACACGCCGGGCGCCAAAGCTGCAGGTGTGGGACCCTTTATAGCGATGATGGTGAAAGATTGTTATACCGCCGACGATCAAAGGAAATTCAGTAAAGGATTAAGAAAGATCGACAGGTTGTCTGAAAGAAAATTCAAAAAAAAGTTCACAGAACTCTCAGTGCCCGAAAAAAATGCACTGATCAAACAATTGGCAGAAGACACTGTGAAGTACAGGAAAGAGCAGGAAGCATTAAAGTCATCTGAATTAAAAAATGTTGATTTCAGAGGCATTGATGCCGCTGATAAAGAAGCTAAAGTGGAAGATGATAAAGACGACAGGTCTGAATCACACTTTTTTCCCATTATGCATGAGCTCACCTTGCTGGGATATTTTACTTCGGAGATCGGAGCAACGCAGGCATTGGAATACATACCCATTCCTGCAAAATTTGAATCATGTGTTGATATGAAACCCGGGCAAAAAGGCTGGGCAATATAAAGGAAAACTTATGAGTAATACATACGATGCTATTGTTATCGGTTCGGGTATCAGCGGAGGCTGGGCTGCTAAAGAGTTGTGTGAAAAAGGCCTGAAAGTGATCATGCTGGAAAGGGGCAGGAATATAGAGCATCCCGGCGGCTACGAAACAGCCAATAAAAACCCGTGGGAATTTCAGCACCGCGGCAGGCTTACGGTAACCCAGCGGGATAATCACCCGGTGCATATAAGGGATTACCCGTATTCTGAATTTAATGAAAATTTTTGGGTTAACGATCTTGAGAATCCCTATATAGAAACCAAGAGGTTTGACTGGTACAGAGGCTATCATGTAGGCGGCCGTTCTCTTATGTGGGGCAGGCAGAGCTACAGGTGGAGCGATCTGAATTTTGAAGAGAACGCCAAGCAAGGCGTAGCTGTTGACTGGCCTATACGTTACAAAGACCTGGAGCCCTGGTACGACCACGTGGAAAAGTTTGCCGGTATCTCCGGTCAGCATGAAGCTTTTCCGCATTTCCCAAACAGTATTTTTCAGCCTGCAATGGCGCTGAACTGTGTAGAAGAAGAAGTGAGAAAACGTGTTAAAGAAAAATATAAAGGGACGCGTTTGCTTACCAATGCCCGCATAGCCAATCTTACAGAAGACCTGCCCGGCAGAAGCAGGTGCCAGTATAGAAATCTTTGCAGCAGGGGCTGCCCCTTCGGCGCTTACTTCAGCACCCAGTCATCTACTTTGCCTGCAGCAGTAGCAACAGGGAATCTTACACTCAGGCCCTTCTCTATTGTAAATTCCATCATTTATGATAAAGATAAAAAGCGTGCCACCGGCGTAAGGGTAATAGATGCAGAAACAAACGAAGTCACAGAGTTTTTCAGCAAAATTATTTTTGTCAATGCTTCTACATTAGGCACTACTTTTATTTTGCTTAATTCCGTATCTACAGCTTTTCCAAACGGACTGGGCAACTCAAGCGGCCAGCTGGGCCACAATCTTATGGATCACCACTTCAGATGCGGCGCATCAGGCAAGGCAGAAGGGTTTGATGATAAATATTATTTTGGCAGGCGGCCCTCAGGCGGCTTATTTATACCAAGATACAGAAATATCGGCAATGATAAAAGAGATTACCTCCGCGGCTTTGGCTACCAGGGCGGGGCAAGCAGGGGCAACTGGCAAAGGCATATTGCTGAGTTTGGCATTGGCGGAGATTTTAAAGACGAATTGTCGAAACCCGGCCCGTGGACAATTGGCTTAGGCGGTTTTGGTGAAATGCTTCCTTATTTCGAAAATAAAGTTACTATCGATAAAAGCAAAAAAGATAAATGGGGGCAGCCGGTGCTGAACATTGATTGCGAATTTAAAGCCAATGAGAAAAAGATGCGTGTGGATATGATCAATGATGCTGCCGAAATGCTGGAAAGTGCAGGTATAAAAGATGTGCATACCTACGATGGGGGTTCTTATCCCGGGATGGCTATTCATGAAATGGGAACCGCAAGAATGGGCCACGACCCGAAAACATCTGTGCTAAACAAATGGAACCAGATGCACGATGTGCCGAACGTTTTCGTTACCGACGGAGCATGTATGACATCCTCAGCATCCCAAAACCCTTCCCTGACCTACATGGCGCTTACGACTCGTGCATGCGATTATGCAGTCAGTGAATTAAAGAAAATGAATTTATAGTGATATTTATTTTGATAGATGCTGGTGTTGTTTAATTCGCATAATAAAAATATTGCCAGATAATAAAGATTTACTAATTTTCCGGTAGATTGCAGAAACCGGGCTTTGAAAACAGGATATTGGACTATTGGGTTTTGATATTTTTCTATAATTATTTTAATTTTTAAATTTTAAGACATGTCTTCAAAAGTAACTCGGAAGAAATTTCTTCAAACAGGCTCAATTGCGGCTGCCGGAGTAATGATTGCTCCATCGTCTATATTGGGTAAGTCTCACGGCCACACTTCTCCCAGTGATAAATTGAATATTGCTGGTATTGGTGTAGGCGGTATGGGTTTTGCCAATCTTAAAAAGATGGAATCAGAGAACATCGTAGGGCTTTGCGATGTAGACTGGAAATACAGCCAACGCGTTTTTGATCATTACCCCAAAGCTAAAAAGTACAAAGATTACAGGAAGATGTACGAAGAGCTGGGAAAGACGATTGATGCTGTTGTGGTAGCTACAGCAGACCACACACACGCCATAGTATCTGCAGATGCAATGACTATGGGTAAACATGTGTACCTGCAAAAGCCGCTCACTCACAGTGTTTACGAATCACGTCTGCTTACAAAGCTTGCTGAAAAATATAAAGTGGCTACACAAATGGGTAACCAGGGAGCCTCCCTGCCCGGTGTACGCCAGGTGGTTGACTGGATCTGGAACGGAGAAATAGGCACGGTAAGAAAAGTAGAGACATTTACCGACCGTCCTATCTGGCCACAGGGTTTAGAGCGCCCCGAACAATCTATGACTGCACCTTCTACACTTGACTGGGAATCGTTTATAGGTCCGGCTCCCATGCGTCCTTACAACCCGATATACACGCCCTGGAACTGGCGCGGATGGTGGGATTTTGGTACAGGCGCCCTGGGCGATATGGCCTGTCATATATTACATCCTGTGTTTAAAGGACTGAAATTAGGCTATCCCACAAAAGTAGAAGGAAGCTCTACCATGTTGCTGAGCGAGTCTGCACCTAATGCAGAAAAAGTAAAATATACTTTCCCTGCCAGGCCTGGTACTGCTAAAGTTGCCTTTCCTGAAGTTGATGTTTATTGGTACGATGGCGGTATATTGCCTGAGCGTCCCAAAGGCTTGCCTGCCGGAAAAAATATGAACGATTCTGGCGGAGCCTGTATTTTCTACGGCACGAAAGATACGCTTATCTGCGGTTGCTATGGTATGAATCCTTATTTATTATCCGGCAGAAAGCCAGCCTCTCCAAAAACTCAAAGAGAAATAAAGCTTTCTCATGAGATGGATTGGGTACGTGCCTGTAAAGAGAACCCGGCCAGCCGCTTACAGACTTCTTCACCGTTTAGCGAAGCGGGTCCTTTCAATGAGATGGTGGTTATGGGTGTGCTTGCCGTGCGCCTGCAAAGCTTAAACCAGGTGCTGCACTGGGATGGCCCGAACATGAGGTTTACCAATATTCCTAAAGACGCTACTATCCGCACCATTGTAAAAGACGGCTTTAAGATTCATGACGGTCATCCAACATTTGATAAAACTTACACTGAGCCGGTGAATGCCAACGCATTTGCAGAAGAGCTTATTAAGCACACTTATCACAATGGTTACCAGTTGCCTGCCATGCCTAAATAAATGTATAATTAAACAAACAATAAAGAGATGAAGAAAATACTTTACAGCCTTACGGCGCTTATAATGTGCACTATGCTTACAGCTTCCTGCAATTCTGCCAATAACCAGGCAGCAACAGACTCCACAGGAAAAGATTCTGTGAAAACCACTTCAGTAGCAGACACAACCGGTTGGGAAACCGTTTTCAACGGCACAGATTTTACCGGCTGGCGCGGCTACAACCGCACCGATATGCCCAAGGCATGGACTATTGAAGATGGCGCTATTAAAATCAACGGATCCGGCAAGGGCGAAGCAGGAGCGAAAGATGGTGGCGACATAATCTTAGATAAAAAGTATAAGAATTTTGAGATGACCTTTGAGTGGAAAGTTTCTGAAGGCGGCAACAGCGGTGTATTCTACCTGGCCCAGGAAGTACCCGGCAAGCCTATTTATGAATCTTCTCCCGAGTACCAGATCCTGGACAATGCCAAACATCCTGATGCCAAATTGGGCAAAGACGGCAACCGCCAGTCTGCTTCATTGTACGACCTGGTTCCTGCCAAGCCTCAGAATGCTAAGCCTGCAGGTGAATGGAATACAGGCGGCATCATTGTGTACAAAGGCACAGTGATCCACCAGCAAAACGGGGAAAACGTGGTTGAATATCACCTGTGGACAGACGACTGGAAGAATATGGTAGCCAACAGTAAATTCAAGAATTGGCCCAACTTCCTGAATGCCGGCGGCGAAAAGCAGGAAGGTTACATAGGTCTTCAGGATCATGGCGATGATGTATGGTTCAGAAACATTAAGATCAAAAATTTAGATTAATTAATTGAATGATTATAAGTGTTTCGGATTCCATGTATTCCGGAACACTTTTTTGTTTAAAATTATTTCTGCAAATCTTCCGTTCAAAAAATATACAGATGCAACGAAGCGAGGGTTAATTGTTTTATGGAATGATAGCTTAGCGGAGTTCCATCTGTCAATAATAACAGCCGCAGCAGCGGCGCACTAAA
>NZ_JAOTPL010000035.1:0-12192 GCF_025631005.1 Haoranjiania flava | reverse complement strand
CTTATCACTCCATTTCAAAGCAAAAATTTGTACCAACAAAAAAATTAAGCATCCTGAAAGGAGGAATATTCGTCCTGTTTTTCTAAAGAGGTTCGGTAGCAATAAATTATTTTTCATGTGTATTTATTTTTAGTTCGCCGCTTTGCGGCTGTTTGTAATGGTCGCATGGAATAGCCTTTATTCATTCGCGGTTGGTATGCAACCTTGCTTGGCTATTTCATGTATGTATATTTATTTTTTTCAGTTGCCACACGGAATAACCATTTTTTTAGATTTAATACTCATTCCCGGTTGGTATAGATTCCTAATCTTTATGGTTATTTCATGTTAATTATTTTTATTTTTATAAAGTAAATAATGGAACCTGAAAATGTATAAAACCAGCGGCAGGAACATACAGATGACCATTATGTTTAAGAAAAATAACCCATATACAGTAAGGTATAGCAGCAGTAACAAAACATAGCTGATCAGCATACTCCACATTACAGACTTTAAGCGTAAAGAAGTGATGTATTCATCTTCAACTTTTTCACGAGTAAAGCCCAATATCAGTCCTCCGGCTATTAACAATATGGCTGTGATATTTTGTACAATTGATGTTTTAGCCAAAGTGAAAAAAGCACGGTCACCGAAAAAATCATCGTAGTATACCGCAGGTAAATGCGCTTCTGTTTCTACCCATTTGAAATCAGTGGACAGGATGATTATTCCTGAAATGAATGAAGGCATAAATAATGCCCAACCGATACTTTTAAATCTGTTGGGTAGTAAGTAGTTTTTCATTTTTTATGATTTTATTTGATTACAAATGTAAAGTATATTTTACATAAAGACAAAATAAATTTACAAAATGTAAAGTAAATAAGACCTGTTATTATGTATTTACAAGTTTTCATGGTTTTGGTTTGCAGTGTGAAGGCTAAAGCATAAATTCGCAATACAAACACTTAAATACTATATGGCTGTTTTAATTAACAAAGATTCAAAAGTAATTGTACAAGGCTTTACAGGTACTGAAGGCACTTTCCACGCTACACAAATGATAGAATACGGCACCAATGTTGTCGGCGGCGTTACTCCCGGCAAGGGCGGCAGCAGGCATCTTGACCGCCCGGTTTTCAACCTGGTTGAGGAGGCTGTAAAACAAACCGGCGCCAACGTAAGTATTATTTTTGTGCCCCCGGCATTTGCAGCGGATGCAATCATGGAATCGGCAGGCGCAGGCATTGAACTGATTGTATGCATTACGGAAGGCATTCCGGTACAGGATATGATCAAAGTAAAAAATTATCTGCAGGCTACCTCCAGCAGGCTCATCGGGCCAAACTGCCCGGGCGTGATCTCTGCCGAAGAATCGAAAGTAGGTATTATGCCGGGCTTTGTTTTCAAAAAGGGCAAGGTAGGCATTGTGTCAAAATCAGGTACGCTTACCTATGAAGCAGCAGACCAGGTAGTGAAAGCAGGACTGGGCATCAGCACTGCTATCGGCATTGGTGGCGACCCCATTATTGGTACCACCACCAGGGAAGCTGTGGAGTTGTTAATGAATGATGATGAAACAGCAGGCATTATTATGATCGGTGAGATTGGCGGAAGCATGGAAGCAGAAGCTGCACAATGGATAAAAGAAAATAACAGGAAACCTGTTGTTGGGTTCATTGCAGGACAAACTGCTCCTGCCGGAAGGAGAATGGGACATGCCGGCGCAATCATTGGCGGCGCTGATGATACAGCCGCTGCTAAAATAAAGATCTTACAGGAATGCGGCGTTGCCGTTGCTATGAGCCCTGCCGACATTGGTAAGAAAATTGCGGAAGTATTGAAGTAACGTAGATTATTTCACTTTTAAAATTTATACTATGGGAATCCTTTATTCAATCATCATCGGCGCAATAGCCGGCTGGCTCGGAAGCGTAATTTTTAAAGGGCATGGCCTGGGACTGCTGTGGAACATTATCATCGGTATTCTTGGAGGCATACTCGGATCGTGGTTGTTCGGGGTGCTCAATATAAGCCTGGGCGCCGGATGGGTAGGGCAGATACTTACGGGCGCTATCGGAGCCATAGTGTTGCTGGCGCTTATCAACCTTTTAACGGGGGGGCGCAGGGTTTAGACAACTTAAATACACAAAAAAATCCGGAACAAATGTTGCCGGATTTTTTTATACGCTTCTTGTGAATGACACTGTGGTCAAAAATAGTTGGTAAATTTTGATGTAATGATTGCCTTATTAAATTTGCGCTGGATTCATTGAAAGCCCTTTCAATGAACCCCTTTTTTATGAAAAAATCTGTCCTGTTAGTGCAAAGACAAGAACGCTATCTTGTACAAATTGTTACATACTTTCGAGGCAAAATAAACGTGTTTGGGCTTCCGTCTATATTAATGCCATTTCAATAGCTATAACAATTGCCTCTGTTATACTTTTTACTCCAAGCCTGGAAAAGAGATCCTTTTTATGATATTTGATAGTGTTAATTGTTAACTTCATTTCAGAAGCTATTTGGCGCATTGTTAATCCTTGTGCTGAATATATTAAGATGGCTTTATGTCTTTTGCTCAGCTTTATTTTGGATGTCTCTACCCAAACATTTTTAGTTAAATCAAACCTGAATGTCTTTTTTAGTTCATTACTGTTGCATCTAATATTGCCAGATTCTGTTTGTCCAGAAAGAGAAACTATGCAAAACGCTATCCAGGGATTGCCATATTTGTCCAGTAACAATGGCTTTACTTTGTGATTAACGAGCATGTAATTTCCGCTTTTTTGTTTAAGACGAAAGTCGTAGGAGATTGAATATTTCATACGGTCATTTAACGGCAAGTTTCTAAAAAAGGAAAATCCTGCTGTATTGATTCTTAAAAGGAGTTTTAAATCATTTTCTGGTACATTTTTAAAATAAAACAAATAACCATCTTTTTGTACCTGCTTTGCTGAGCTGCCGGAAAGAAAAAATGGGTTGTCAGAAACATATAAAAAGTTCCTGCGATAGTAATCAACCAGGTATATGGTTTGATAGGTGACTTCAGTTAATGATTTAACTATCTCAATAATTTGTTTTATAGACTCATAATCGCTATCCTTAATATTTTCATCAAGGTGAACTGGTTTAAAGAAGTCTTGTACTTTAATACTCATATGATAAACATCTTTGTTAGCAATCGTTGTATTTCTATGTAAATTAACACACCATTTGAAAATTATTACAAGAAAATAGTATTAAAAGCAAGCTTCCTACACTTATGTGTAGAATTTCAAATTTACACCTAATAATTAAGTTATTATTATATGTTTCTAATAATTTAGATTTTAATCCATTGCTGCTGTAATCTTATCAATGTTTTTTAAATCTTTAAATACATGCTTAGTAAAATATGAAAAATTACGTGATTCGAGTACTTATTAAAGCGATGCAACAACCAAAAATGAAATTGACGTTTTAAAACAGGTGAAATAATGCAGAAAAGGCATAACGACAATAACTTATATTTTAAAGAGCTTGCTAACACCTGTAAAGAATATTTTATTCCATACATTGAAAAATTTACAGGTATAAACAAAAAAAATGTACTAGAAATCGGCTGTGGTATGGGTGGCAATCTGTATCCATTCTATGAGCGTAACTGTACCGTTACCGGCATTGATATTGACAGTACAAGGATTGACTTCGCAAATAAAATATTTAGCAGCTTTAATAAACCACATTTAAAATTTGAGTTTAGGAATGAAAATTTTTTTGACACAGCATTGCAAGGCAGTTTTGACATTATTATCATTCACGATGTTATTGAACATATCGAGTACAAAGAGATATTCTTTGAAAAGTTAAAAAGTTTCTTATCACATACAGGAATTGTTTATTTTGGATTTCCAGCTTGGCATATGCCATTCGGTGGCCATCAGCAACTATGCGTGAGCAAGGTTTGCTCAAAGCTGCCCTTCATACATTTACTGCCCACATTCCTATATAATAAATTTCTGAAAATTTTCAAAGAACCAAATCACAAAATTGAGGAATTGCTTGATATAAAAAAGTGCAGGATGACAGTTGAGAAATTTGAGCAACTTAGCACTTTCAATAATTATGAAATCATAGATCGAAGCCTTTGGCTAATTAATCCTCATTACAGAATAAAGTTCAATTTAACGCCTATTAAAGTTAATAGGTTATTTGCATCTATCAAGTATTTGCGCAATTATTATGTAAGTTCTTGTTTTTATCTTCTTCAGTTAAATGTTTGTAAAGAGCAATTTAAAACTAAAAATTAAATTCGTGATTTGAAATTCCAAAGCAATATCAGAAGATTTCCAATCTTGATAGCTTATGCGGCATTGCAAAAATGGATTAGTGGAAAAAAGAAAATTGTGATTTTTGATGAGAAGCAGAGTCAGCTTCCATTATATTCATGAAGCAAAAGAGTTTCTCACAGTTATTTCAACCATTTAAAAAATCATTAAGCAAAAAGAAATCAACAACAGCAAGCATTTCAACGATAACGCTCTAATGACTGTCATCAGAAAAAATTCTATTAAAGATTCATTTTACACAAAAAAATCCGGAACAAATGTTGCCGGATTTTTTTATACGCTTCTTGTGAATTTATACGCCTACACGAAAACCATTTTCCAATACAGAGAATTTTTTTACTACAATAATGCCGTCCTTAACTGTGTATTTATCAGTATCCTGGTCTTCCAGGTGTGCGCCTCCGCGGATGATCACATTGTTGCCGATATACACATTCTTATCAATGATCGCATTGTCAATATAGCAGTTATCGCCGATACCTAAGGCGGGCGTGCCTTCCTGCTTGTGGCGCTCAATGCGTTCTAAGGTTTCATAATAGTCATTGCCCATGACATACGTATTGAATATTTTGGTATTGAAACCAATTCTGGAGCGCACGCCTATAATGCTTCTCTCTATGAGGTTCGCCATGATGATGCTGCCTTCTGCTATTACGGCGCTCTTCAGCAGGGAACCGTTGATCTTGGCTGTGGGCAACATTCTCGGACGCGTGAAGATGGCCTGCTTGGTATCGTACAGGTCAATGGAGGGAATGTCTTTGGTCAGGTCGAGGTTGGCTTCAAAGAAAGAAGATATGTTCCCGATGTCTTCCCAGTAGCCTTCGTATTGAAAGCTGATCACTTTGTGCCTTTCAATGGAATGCGGTATGATCTCTTTGCCAAAATCTGTTGCATCAGGATACTCGTGTTTCAGGCTGTTGATGAGTACATCCCTGTTAAATATGTAAATGCCCATGGAAGCGATGTAATCCCTGCCTTTCTTATGCATTTCTTCGCCTGTGTCGCTGGTCCATTCGGGCAGCAGTTCGGCATTGGGTTTTTCTATGAAAGAAGTGATAATGTTTTCTTCATTTGTTTTCATAATACCGAAGCCCTGCGCTTCTTTGGCATTCACGGGTATTGTAGCGATGCTTATCTCGGCTTTGGCTTCAATATGGGCTTTGATCATTTTTGCAAAATCGATCTGGTAAAGCTGGTCGCCGCTGAGGATAAGTACATATTCATAATCCTGGTTGTTGAAATGCCTGGCTGCCTGCCTTACCGCATCTGCTGTGCCCTGGAACCAGCCCGTGTTGATATCAGGAGTCTGCTCGGCGGCTACAATATCCACGAAGCCTTTGCTGAAGGAACCGAACTGGTAAGTATTTTTTATGTGCCTGTTTAGAGAGGCAGAGTTGAACTGCGTCAGTACAAAAATGCGGTGAATGCCCGAGTTCATGCAGTTGCTGATAGGAATATCCACCAGCCTGTACTTACCGGCAATAGGCACTGCAGGCTTGGATCGTGATGCCGTTAAGGGATAGAGCCTTGAGCCGGCGCCCCCTCCAAGTATTACGCTGATCACTACATCTGTGAGTCTTGCTTCCATAGTTTACGATTTATCTTGTCAATATATTTTTGGTCAGTTTAATAGTACGCTTTTGTATAGCTGTATGTATTTATCCACGGTGTTTTCCCAGCTGTTATCTATCTTCATCATCTTCTTACGCAGGGCTGTCATTACCTTTGGATTGTTGTAAACATGCATGGCTCTTTTACAGGCATTCACGAGCTCCTGTACTTCTGCATTGTTGAAACAGATGCCCCAGCCTTCGTCGCCTATATCGGTTACGGTATCATTCAGCCCGCCCGTTCTTCTTACCATCGGCATAGTACCATACCGCATGGCATACATCTGGTTAAGGCCGCAAGGTTCTACCCTGGAAGGCATTAAAAGAAAATCTGCCCCTGCATACATGATGTGGCTCAGTTGCTCGTTGTAGCCTATCACACAATTGTAATTTTCAGGTACAATTTTTTTCAACTGCTCTAAAAGCCATTCCACATGCGGATCTCCGCTGCCGAGAATTAAAAAGTTTACCTCTTTGTTTAACTGATGTATCGCAGAACCAATGGTATCGGGAAGTATGTTGGCAGCTTTTTCATGTACCAGCCTCCCAATAAAAATAAACAAGGGTTTGTCTATATCCAGTTCAAAGGTTTTGCAGAGCATTTCCTTATTTGATTTCTTGCCTTTATTTACAGTTAATGAGGAATAATGCGCTTCAAGGTACTTATCTGTTTTGGGGTTCCATACTTCTGTATCAATGCCATTGAGTATGCCGATGCATTTTCCTTTTTCGTATTCAAATAAAAGTTCCAGGCCGTTGCTGTTATGTTTTAGCTCATGCATATAGCTTGGGCTTACGGTAGTAACTTTCCAGGCATTTTTTACAGCGCTTGCCAGTGGATTGATGACGTTTTTCCACTCCAGCAAGCCGGCTCTCCATATGTCGTATTCAGGTATCCACATGCTTTTGTCCCAGCTCATCCAGCCCTGGTATTCGGCGTTGTGTATGGTAAATACTGTAGGTACTTTTGCAAGCGGCCTGAAATTAAAGCAATATTTAAACATAAATGGTATCAACCCTGTGTGGAAGTCGTGGCAATGTACAACATCTGGTTTTACCTTCCAGTCTGTAAGCCAGTGGCAGACAGCGATCTGGAAAGCTACAAAGCGCTGGGCATCGTCATCATAGCCATAGATTTTTGGCCGGTCGAGCAGGCCGTTGATATCAACTAAAAATAATTCAAAGCCAAGCTTATTGGTCTTTTCTTTAATGATGGTATAATCGAAAAAATAATTTCCTGAGTTTGTGCGGCCTTTATGGTGTACTTCCCATTTATTTTTTTCCAGGAAAGCTGTTTGATACATAGGCATTACGAGCATGGCATTGTGCCTGGCCCGGCATTGATATTTTGGTAAAGCGCCTGCTACATCTCCCAATCCACCGGCTTTTGCGACCGGATAGCATTCTGCAGTTACGTGTAAAATATTCATTATACTCGAAAATTATTTAATTGATAAGTCGGTTTTCATTTACGTACTCAAGTTAGTTTCTTTTAGGATATAAAAAAATGTTTTTTATCATAAATATAATAAAAAAGGATGCCTTGTAGCACTATTTTTAGAAAGAAACATCAGGCAGATAACCCGCCCAGCAATTGCACCTATGCAGGGATTGTTCAATGCCGGCATGAATGGCCATCCTGAGAAAAAAATAAGTTACGCCTCCGGCGGCTTAAAGGAAAATATAAAGATGCTTCTTACGCTGGCGCTTATTATTTCAGGAACCTGCGGTAAAAATTCTCATAGTGAGGAATGATCTTTTCAATATCAAACTCCAGGGCGTGGCGGTAAGCATTTTCTTTCATTGTGCTAAGTTTTTGCTCATCAGATAAAAGCTCAATAGCCTTTTGCGAAGCAGTGTCTGTATCGCCTGTATTGTATAGATAGCCTGTGTTCCCGTCGATATTTACTTCCGGTATGCCGCCGACGTTGGTACTCAACACAGGTGTGTGGGATGCCATTGCTTCGAGCGCGGCCAGGCCAAAACTTTCGTATTCTGAGGGCAGTATAAAAAGATCTGCGCAGGGAAATATTTCTTCCACTTTTTCCTGCTTACCCAGAAAACGCACATCTCTGTCTACGCCAAGGCTGCGGGCAAGCTCTTCACAATGAATTCTTTCCGGGCCGTCGCCAACCATCAGCAATTTTGCATTGATCTGTTTGCTGATATTTGAAAATATTTTTATCACGTCGCGTACGCGTTTCACTCTTCTGAAATTCGAAGCATGCATGATTATTTTTTCATCATTGGGTGCAAAGAGGCACTTGCAATTGTTGTTGTGGTGGTTGTGAAATCTCTCCACGTCTACAAAATTGTAAATAACTTCGATCTGTTTGCTGATATTAAAGTTCTTGTAGGTTTCCTCTCTCAGGTTTTCGGAGACAGCTGTAATACCGTCGCTTTCGTTGATGGAGAAAGTTACTGCAGGCTCGTAGGTCTTGTCTTTGCCAACCAGTGTGATATCCGTACCATGCAGTGTGGTGATCATGGGAATGTCCCTGCCTGTTTTTGACTGCAAAATTTTCTTAGCCATATAGCCCGCTGATGCATGGGGTATAGCATAGTGTACATGCAACAGGTCCAGCTGATGCCGCATGATCACTTCAACCATGGAGCTTGACAAGGCAAGCTCATATGGCGGATATTCAAACAAAGGATAAGAAGGAACGGGCACTTCATGATAGAATATGTTCGGGTTAAAAATATCTAACCTCACGGGTTGGCTGTAAGTAATAAAATGCACCTGGTGGCCGCGCAGGGCCAGCGCTTTGCCAAGCTCCGTAGCCAGTACGCCGCTGCCGCCAAATGTGGGGTAACAAACAATTCCTATTTTCATCCGTATATATTTTTATTTTTTTATTGGTTCCCGATAAGCTATCCGATAGCTACCGGCATCACCTATTTGCGAATATTTATCCTGCTTCGTGTATGCTAGCGTTTTTGTGCTTGCATAAACAATCATTAAGCAATTCAATTCAGTATATTTCTGTCTCTACACGAGTTGACTGGTCTTTTTTGATCCATACATCACGGTACCGGGTCATAGCCACTGCCGCCCCCGGGATGGCAGCGCGAAATTCTTTTCAATGATAAAACAAATCCTTTAAATACACCATATTTCTTAAACGCTTCCAGTGCGTATTGAGAGCATGTTGGCGTAAACCTGCACTTCGGCCCCAGTAAAGGCGATATGCCGTACTGGTAAAATTTTATCAGGAAGATAAAAGGATAAGCAAATATGTCAGATAGCTTCTTCATCCGGTATCTTTTCAGCTAATATATTCAATGCTGTTTGCATTTTTTCTTCTACTACATGGAAGGGAATAATTTCCCTGGATGTATAAATAAAAAAAACATCGGCCGACAAATTTCTGGCTTCCATTAATGCATACAAATTATTTTTGTGCAGCCTGTAAGCCTCTCTCACTAACCTTTTCACACGGTTGCGTTTTACTGCTTTGCTGAAGTACTTTTTACTTACACCCATACCTGTTTTCAAAGGTGAGGATTCCTGCGGCTCGCGCATGCAAATCCTGTAGAAGATTTTTAAAGGATGCACATAAAAAGAGCACCCGCTTCTGAACAGGGTTTCAATATCTTTCCGGCTTTTAAGTTTTTGCGCTTTGCCGTATGTAAATGTAGCTGTCATCTTTGGCACTCAAATGTAGTGGAATAAAAATAAAAAAGCTCCAAAACCTGGAGCTTTCAATGTGTATGCAAAGTTATTTTACTTTAAAGTACTTTCGTCGGATACGGTAAGTTTTCTACGACCTTTTGCACGACGACTTGCTAATACTTTACGGCCGTTGGCAGAAGCCATGCGTTTACGAAAACCATGAACTGATTTGCGGCGGCGGTTATGTGGTTGAAATGTACGTTTCATTTGTATCTTTGTTTTTCTCGTTTTTACAGTGCAAAAAAATTAGATCTTGTTTTTTGCAGCTGTTTGCTGTTTCAAAATTATTTTATCGTTTTCAAAAGGTTCGGAAGCAGGTTACCATAGCCAGTTTCCGTGTGAAAGGTGTGCAAAATTACAAATGATACTCAGTATTACAAAATAATATTGGCTTTTTTTAAAAAGGCAATGTGTAAATATAAAGAGGTATAGCCTGTATAGTGTTACCCTTGCGCATAAGCACAGACTGGATGTAATCAGGCCTCTTAGTGCTGATATCAAAGCTATTGTAGTTTCTGAAGTATTGTTTGGGCGTTTCTTTTTTTACGTTTAAAGAAAATTTCTTGTTGTATGCCAGTCCGTTTAAAGTAAAATTATTTAGTTTTTTAGTTGCGGCCGTGTCACCTATATTATCTTTCCTGAAAATTACATCTTCTGCTTTTGCAGAAAAATTAACTATACTGAAACTAACAAGAAGCGCCATTATAAAAGTAATTTTTTTCATAATCCACTATTTGTTTTGTAAATGTTATACTAATCCATTGCTAATAACGTACCAAAGGTACTAATAATGAGTTAAATAAAATCAAAATCTTTAACTATTTTTTAAATTTAACTATAAGTTAATTTTGGCAAGTGTTAAATTTTTAACAGGAAAAATGAGTTTTCCGCTTTATTTTGTCAGGTATTACTTATTTTTATAGCCTTCAAATATTATTAATTATGGCAAAGATAGAATTGATTCGCGTTCAGGGCGATTACGGTTTTGAAACGATAGACGACAATGACAGCCTTACGCGTATAGACGGCAGCCCCGAGATTGGAGGCAGGAATTTCGGCGCAAGGCCCATGAACCTGCTGCTCAATGCGCTGGCCGGTTGTGCAAGCATTGACGTGATCATGATCCTTAAAAAACAAAAACAGGATGTTACGGGATATAAAGTTGTGATCAATGCTGAAAAAGAGCAGGATAAGGAATTTTACTTATGGAAGAATATAGATATGACTTTTTATGTAAGCGGGAACGTGGAAGAAGGAAGGGTAAAGCGTGCTGTTGAACTTTCCATGAATAAATACTGCTCTGTAGCAGAAACCCTTAAAAGAGCCGGAGCCAAGATTAACACAAACATTGTAGTTAACCAGTAATTTATTAATACCAATAAGCCAACACTAAACATTTTGAAAGAAAAGAAGAAATGGCACCCGGCCACTAAAGCTGTGCGCCTGCAAATGGACAGAACCTACCAGGGCGAACATGCTTCGCCTTTATTTTTAACCAGCAGCTTTGCTTTTGAAACATCAGAAGATATACGTGCAGCATTTGCTGAAGAGCATTTTACCAATACCTACAGCCGCTATACTAATCCCAATGTAGAAGAGCTTTCCAATAAAATAGCTGCATTGGAAAACGCGGAAGCCGGTTTTTCAGTGGCATCGGGTATGGCAGCCATATTCGGAACCTTCATGGCATTGCTCAAGTCGGGCGACCACATTATCTGCAGCCGGTCAATATTCGGAGGCACCAACAGCGTGATCACCAAATACCTGCCCAAGTTTGGTATAGAATACACATACGTAGATGCGGTAAAAACAGAGGAGTGGGAGAAGGCAATAAAGGCAAACACCAAAATGATTTATTTTGAAACACCTACCAATCCCCAGTTAGAGATCATTGACCTTGCGGCAGTGAGCGCAATGGCAAAGCAACACAACATATTGACTGTAGTAGACAATTGTTTTGCCACACCTGTGTTGCAACGCCCCATAGACTTTGGTATTGATGTAGTGATACATTCTGCTACCAAATGGATGGACGGGCAGGGCAGGGTACTTGCAGGTTCTATTTCAGGAAGTAAAGAATTAATCAATGAGGTTTATCTTTTCTGCCGCGCTACGGGGCCTACTCTTTCTCCTTTCAATGCATGGATGATCAGTAAAAGCCTGGAAACACTGGATGTGCGCCTGGAGCGCCATTGTGCGAATGCACTGAAAGTAGCGCAGGCATTAGAAAGGCATCCGAAAATAAACCTGGTAAAATATCCTTTTCTACAGAGTCATCCGCAATATGAGATTGCCAAAAGACAAATGTCTTCCGGCGGCGGTATTGTTTGCTTCGATGTGCATGGCGGTTTAGGAGGAGCCCAACGTTTCATAGACAATTTAGAGATGCTGACGATTACCTCTAATCTTGGTGATAGCAGGAGCATTGTTTCCCATCCTACGACTACAACGCATTCCAGGCTTACTGAGGAAGAGCGGTTGTCTGTGGGCATCACTCCGGGATTGATTCGCTTGTCGGTTGGATTGGAATATGTTGATGATATTTTAGACGATATAAACCAGGCGCTCCAACACGTTTAGCGCTTATAGTTTT
>NZ_JAOTPL010000034.1:0-12528 GCF_025631005.1 Haoranjiania flava | reverse complement strand
TAAACAGGCTAAGCACCAACCGTTGTTACAAAGCAGTGTAAAAACTGCCGAAGTACGTACATGAAAATTTAATCTCTTAACCTGTTCTAAAAATATTGATTATGAAAAATGATCTAAAAACATAAAATAAATACACATGAAAAGAATCGTTTTTTTAGCAGCATTGATCCTTCCTTTTTTCCTGTCTGCACAGAAAGGGTATATCGTTTATAAAACGATGTATAATGGCGAAGTTTCGGAAAGGCGCAGCGTAGTGGTTTTTGATGGCACTATTGCAGAGATAAATGCAGGAACTGATACGCGAGAAAAGAACTACATTGATTACAAAAACAAACAAACCATACAACTGGTAAAAAACCAGGACGGCTCTTACACAGGCCTGCGTTCGCCTTTTGAGGAATCAACGGTATTGAAGAAAGAAAATATTACGGAAACCATTGCCGGAGTGGTGTGTAAGAAAGCCACTTTTGTGGTGAACTCCAACACCATAGAATTATTTTATAATGAAGATCATCCGGTGAAAGGCGCGCCTTCCATAGGTTATATGCCGCAATTAGGCACCATTTTAAAAGCCGTAAGAAACGGCAATAGCATTGTGCAGGCTGTGGAAATAAACCAGGGTACTTATAAAGGCCTGAAAGCAGAACTCCCGCCCAACGTGCACTATGCCGCCAACCGTGCGGCTTTCACAAGATCAGCTATTGAAAGCAGGTTTACTACGATTAATATTTTCAATAACGATACCATTAATTTTTCAGATAAATATCCGAAAGTCTTGCCTGATAAGCTTAACCAGGTATATCATTATGCCAACGGGAATATTTTATTGAAAAAGATAAAGCTGCCTGTATTCAAATCCTCAGATGCAGTATTCATCACGGTTACACAGCGTTCCAATGGTGATGCCTATGACAGGACAGGCGTAGTGTTTGCCATACCTGTTGATCAGGGTGCGCCGTTAATAAATGCATTTAAAGCAAATGACCTGAAAGTATTGCCTGCCTACAAAGCCGCCAACGGTAAGCATTATTACGCCATGGTAGATCATAAAAGCTTTACAGTACCTTACGAGTTGATGCGCTTTTTTACACCCTTCGGCATTGGCGCCTATAACGAACGCTCGCAGATAGAAGGCTACAGCTGGCCTGACTCTGCAAGTTATTCACAAGAGATCACAGACATGAAAACTGCATTGAGCGGCAGAGAAGTGTATATGATGATGTCGGTAAATAACTACGATGCGGGCGGCCATGTGGTAAGCCTTGACCTGAAAGTATATCCCGGCAGCGGCAACAAAAATGCTATAGCGGGTAATGCCAATTTCCATAAAATGCTTTTTAATACTACCAATGTGGCAGAGTCGATGGGGCAGGGTTTGGGAGATATGTTTGGTACTGATTCGCTTAAAGTAGCGTTTACGCTTGATAAACCTTTGAAAGATGCTTACCTGCGCTATGTAAGTACCGGCTGGGGCGGATGGGGCAATGGAGATGAA
The DNA here is from genome assembly GCF_025631005.1 of Haoranjiania flava. Classification (NCBI taxonomy): domain Bacteria; kingdom Pseudomonadati; phylum Bacteroidota; class Chitinophagia; order Chitinophagales; family Chitinophagaceae; genus Haoranjiania; species Haoranjiania flava. Next base: position 11,033 of record NZ_JAOTPL010000034.1, on the reverse strand, counting down.
TTTTTGCCTAAGATCAACGACATTTTTCTTAATGGTATAAAAGTATTTTCTTTTATTCCCTGGCGCTCAGACTGTGTCACCTATAGAAACCTGAATCCTGTATCGGGAAACTTCGGTAACGGTTTATCATCCTCTGACCTCAGCAGGAGCAACTGGTGCCCGGGTACTACTACCAATCCAATTCATATTCCTTTGGGCGACTTAAAGCCCGGCAAGCATTTGCTGAAAGTAGCCATACCAATGGGCAAACCGGAAGGCAGCAGCTACAGCGGATGGAATGTATCAGGATTATTGGAAGGGGTGCAGTAAATTTGATTACAGATTGCAGATTACAGATTACAAATTACAATTCCATATTACAGAGTTCAAATTGAAATAAAGATCATTAACTTTTAACATCAATTCACCATTCATAAATCGCCAATTGCTTAGTGTTCGCAGAAATCATCATACCGCTATATCTTCCCCGGAACTACACCTGGTCTGTTCCGGAGGAGTTTACGGACGAGATGCAGGTCGGTGTCCGTGTAGAGGTGGCGCTGCGTAACAAAAAATATACAGGCATTGTAAAACGTTTATTTCATGAGCCTCCTGAAGGATTTCAGCCAAAACCCATACTAAGCGTTATTGATAAAGAACCGCTGGTGTATGGCCATCAGTTATCTCTCTGGAACTGGATAGCACAATACTATTTATGCACGGAAGGTGAAGTAATGCAGGCTGCTTTGCCGGCTAATTTTAAACTGTCGAGCGAAAGCGTTTTGATATGGAATGATGAGATCAATGAAGAAGAACTCCAGGACCTGGACGATGAAGAATTTATTGTTGCTGAAGCATTGTCTATAAAAAAAGAGCTGCGTCTGTCGGAAGTGCAGCAATTGCTGGATTCCGTGCATGTATATCCGGTGATAAAAAAACTGATTGAAAATAAGGTTTGTTTTATCTGGGAAGAGCTTAAGCAAAAGTATAAAGAAAAGAAGGAAACTTACATTACCCTTCACCCCCAATACAACAATGACGAGGCTTTGGAGCAATTGCTCAACGACTGGCAGGGCGCACCCAGGCAGATGGAATTGTTGCTTGCATACCTGCATTTGCGCAGTACTGAGGGAGAGGTAATCCAATCTGCGCTGCTTAAAAAATCGGGCGCAACCACTCCGCAATTGAAAGCCCTGATCAATAAAAAAATACTGGTTGCAGAAAAACGTGCTGTCGGCCGCCTGCCTGATCTGCATGCAGATATCCGGCTGGGTTTTGAATTGTCTGTGGCACAACAGGCAGCCATGGAGGCTATTAAAAACAGTTTTGAAGAGAAGAATGTGTGTTTGCTGCACGGCGTTACTTCCAGCGGAAAAACACAGATATACATCAAGCTGCTGGAAGAACAGCTGAACCTTGGCAAACAGGCGCTTTACATGCTTCCCGAGATTGCGCTGACAGCACAGATCATTCGCCGCCTGCAAAAACATTTCGGTGGTAATATTGCTATTTACCATTCTAAGTTCAACGCGAATGAACGGGTAGAGATCTGGAACAAAATAAAATCAGGTGAAGTAAAAATTCTCTTAGGTGCAAGATCGGCGCTGTTCCTGCCGTTCAAAGACCTGGGACTCATCATTGTAGATGAGGAGCATGATGCCTCTTACAAACAGCAGGAGCCGGCGCCACGCTATCATGCACGCGATGCAGCGGTATACTACGCTGCTCAATTCGGCGCCAGAGTTTTATTAGGCAGCGCCACACCATCGCTGGAAACTTACCTGAACTGTCAAAACAATAAATACGGCCTGGTAGAGTTAAATGAACGCTACGGCAAGGTGGAGATGCCGGAAATACAGCTTGTAGACTTAAAGACAGTGCCAGCGCTGCCCGGCAGCAATGAGCGCCATATATTATCTCCACAGCTTATCCAGGCTGTTGACCGCTCCATGGAAGATCATAAGCAGGTAATCTTATTTCAGAACCGTCGCGGCTACTCTCCCTATTTTATCTGCAACACCTGCGGATGGATACCACACTGTACGGATTGTGACGTTACGCTTACTTATCACAAAGGCAAAAATAAATTAACCTGCCACTACTGTGGAAAAGATTACCCCGTTATTCAAACCTGCGTGGCATGCGGCTCTCATGATTTTAAACAAAAGAATTTCGGCACTGAGAAAATTGAAGAGACTGTGGTAGAGACCTTTTCCAATGTGCAGATAGCGCGCATGGATTATGATTCTGTGAAAGGAAAGCATGACCATGATGCCCTTATCAGGAGGTTTGAACAAAAGCGTATTGACATCTTGGTAGGAACTCAAATGGTTGTAAAAGGCCTGGACTTTGAACATGTAAACCTGGTAGGCATTTTAGATGCCGACGGTATCCTGAATTTTACGGATTTCAGGGTAAATGAGCGCGCCTTTCAGCTCATGGAGCAGGTGAGCGGCCGTGCGGGGCGCAGAGGCGATAAAGGTCTGGTGATCATCCAGGTTTCTAAAACCAACCACCCCGTGCTTGATTTTGTGCGCCGGCATGACTACAAAGATTTTTACAAATTTGAAATAGAAAACCGCCGCCTTTACGAATACCCGCCGTTCACAAGGCTGATCCAGGTGGTGTTTAAACACAAAGAAAAACATATTGCTGAAGAGGCTGCAAACATCCTGGTAAACGGCATCAGGCAGCAAGGGAAATTCAGGATCATAGGCCCTGCTGAGCCCGTGATAGCACGTATCCGCAATCAATACCTTTATGAAATACTGATCAAGTTGCCGAAAGATAACAGGCAGATCAACTATTGCAAAACCCTGATTGCCCAGCAGATCATTATACTGCAAACAAACAAGCGATACCGCAGCGTAGTTATATTGCCGAATGTAGACCCCGTTTAGATCTCCCTGTTTATATGCTCACCTAAAAATGCTGCAACATCTTCGCAGGATTTTATAAAGGCTGCCTGGGTAAATTCATGTGTCTCATTTTCGTATTCTATCACCTTATTGGGTACACCTGCAGCGTTTAATTTATTGTGCAGCATAGTATGCTGCGTGCGGGAAACTGCTGTATCTTCACTGCCGTACAAAGTTAGCGTAGGCGGCGTTTCAGTGTTTATAAAGTTTATAGGGCTGCTTTCCTTATATAGTTTCGGGCTGCGTGCCGGGCTGCCGTTCAGCAGGTAACTATAGGTCATAGTTGCAATAAAATCATTTTGAGAATAATTGTAGAGCGCTTCAAGATCACAAGGGCCAAAATAGTTCACCACGGCTTTGGGCTTTACCGGTGTATTGTATTTAAAACCCTGTAGCATTGCCAGTTGAGCGCCTGCACTTAACCCTACAAAAACCCAATCAGTAGATACCTCCAGCTCCTGCCGGCGTTCATAAACGTAGGTGGCTGCAGCTTTCACATCATTCTCCTGGGTGGGAAAAGGATTTTTATCCAGGATAGCAAGCCGGTAATTAACGTTCACGATAGCCCATCCTTTCAGTTTTTCTTTAATGGCATCTATCTGCCAGCTAAAATCGTCTTTATCGCCTGAAATCCATGAGCCGCCGTGTATCAGGAATAGCACTTTCGTAGCCTTTTTGCTGCGTTTTTCGGGCAAGTATATATCCATGGCCTGCTTACCGTCTGCGCCGTATTGTACATTCTGTTTTATCTCCGATTTCAGGCGTTGAGTTTCATATGACAGGCTTGTTTTGTTGCACGAAATTGCGGTTGAAAACAATATAATCACATAGAGGACATACCGGTGCATAATCAATGATAAGCATTTTCTGATTGTTACAGTCTTATTCATTGCAGGAAACAAATTAGAAGCTGTAAACTTTATCATAGTGAAATGGTTGTTTACATAAATATAACAACAGTTGTTAAAATGACATAGGAATAATAATAATATGCTTAAATTTAACATAATATTATTTTGGTAGTAATAAATTAATAGGCAACGGGTTAGCATGTGCCCTGCTATATGTATTTACAAATCTATGATAAATATAGTGTTAAAAACCGATAATGTAATCGTTGTAAATAATAGTATATACCTGGGCAGAAAATTATGCCGGAGTGCTTTTAATAAATAAGGCAAGTGTTTACGATAGGAATATGGCAATTAGAAGCCGTAATTTTTTTACAGCAAAAAACATTACACTTGCACAGATGAACCTGCATTAAAAACCACTATTCATTCAATATAATGCTGCGGATAGTTTTTACAACCCCGTTATCATTATTTGAATATTGTGTAATATATTTCGATGCGGTTTTAATTTCCGGTTCGGCATTCAGCATAGCATAGCTGTGGGTACCAGCCTGCATCATTTCCAGGTCGTTGAGGAAATCTCCAAAAACCATTGTCTCGTCAGCGGTAATGCCGAACTTTTTCTGGATCTGCCTTACTGCTGCACCTTTGTTGGTGTTCAGGTTCATTATGTCTATCCATCTCCTGCCTGAAACAACCACTTTTAAAAATGTCGCCATTTGATTCAACAGCGGGTAGCTGTTGGTTCTCGGGCCTGAATAATCGCATATGGCAATTTTTAAAAACTCATCTTCTACTTTCGTCAGGTCTTCAGCGTAAGTTATTTTTTTATAATAATTAGATGCATACTTCAACAGTTGTTCGCTGTTATTTTCGTAGTAGGCGCTTTTAATGCCACATAAAATTATGTCTGTATCCTTTATGGTTCTTGCCAGTTTTATAACATCGTTGGCATGTTCTTTTGTAATTGTAGTGAGGCTCAGGCATTCTCCGCGAAACATGACCATAGCGCCATTTTCAGCAATAAATATGCAGCGTTCACTGATGGGGCTAAACAATTCCTGCAGGTTGTAATACTGTCGCCCGCTTGCTGCGGCAAACAATATGTTTTTTGCTGAAAGTTTTTCTTCTGTGTGCCAAAAGTCCTGCGGAAGGTTTTTGTCATTGTCAAGGAGGGTACCGTCTATATCTGTTACAATTAATTTTATCATAGTGCATCTGTGTTGGGCAAACTTATTGAAAATTTCCGATAGCATTTTTCTTCTTACTTTTGTTCACCGGAAAAGATAAATCAAATGAAATATTCTCAAATATCAGGCGTGGCGCTTGCCTTGGTTCTAATTGCTGTCTCTTTTATTCCATGGGTACATATAGCTTCTATAGATGCTACAATCACCGGTATGCATACCACAGGCACTAATTTCGGCAAGCCGGCATTTATGAATATATTTTTTTCGGTGATTGCAATCGCTTTATTTCTTGTACCGAAGCTTTGGGCTAAGCGCGTTAATCTGTTTATTTGTGCGCTGAATATGGCGTGGGCCATAAGAAATTTTTTTGTGGTAACTACATGCTTTGGCGGTGAATGCCCTGAAAAGAAAGCCGGTATTTATCTATTGCTGGTATTGGCAGGCGGCATGCTGGCAATGTGTACCTTACCTAAGTTACAGACTAAATAGGTTGTTTTAGAGATGTTTATACACAAGATCAATATTAAAGCCGGGTAAAATACTGAGATGGCATAAATGCCTGCCTGATTTAGTAGTCTTGATGAATTTCAGCGTGTAGTATCTGCATAAACTCTTTTCTGTCTATCATCCTGGCTCCCAGGCTTTCCAGGTGCTGTGTATAAACCTGGCAGTCAATAAGTTTTAAGCCTTCCTTTTGCAATTTTTGCACCAGGCGAATGAATGCAAATTTGCTGGCATTGCTTTCTTTACTAAACATGCTTTCTCCAAAAAGTACATTACCCAGCTTTACTGCATACAGGCCGCCCGCAAGTGTGCCCCGATGCCAGGCTTCTGCGCTTAAGGCATAGCCTGCTTTATGTAATTGAATATAATGATGTATGAGCGTTTCATTGATCCAGGTACCCTGCTGCATCTTTCTCGGAATACTTTTGCAGTTGCGCATCACGTCTTCAAACGCTGTGTTCATGCGGAATTCAAAGCTGTCGTTGCTCAGGGTTCTCTGCATGCTTTTACTTACTCTCAGCTCATCCGGGAATAGTACAAACCTCGGGTTGGGGCTCCACCAAAGCGGTACATCATCATCGTACCACGGGAAAATTCCATTTCGGTAGGCAAGCAGTAAGCGGTCGAAAGAAATATCGCCTCCTATTGCCAGAAGGCCGTCGGTAACAGCATCTTCAACGGGAGGAAACCATAGTTTTTCATTTAATATATGCAGCGGCATCAGTCATCGTGAGCTTCTATGGTAGCGTTTATGCCGCGCTCAATGATCTCGTTTTTCATGGATTTAAGCGTATCGTATTCTCCCGTCTTTACCACACACTTACCTTTGAAATGTATAAGCAGGGTGCATTGTTCGGCCTGCTCCGGCTCGTGGCGGCAGACCTCTATAAGCGTTTGTATTACCCAATCAAAAGTATTCACATCGTCATTCCAAACGATCAGCTGAAATTTATCAGCTTTGTCTGTAAGTACGTCGGAATGCTCTTCTTCCCAATGTAACGGTTTGTCGCCATTGTAATTGTTCATGAGGCAAATGTAAAAAATTTTTGAGTCTTAGCAGGCCGGTAAGGTTTATTTTATCATAAAGCATACAATTGATGCATGGATGATGGCCTTAAAGCCTCTAATACGCTTTCATTATTTTATTCCTATTTTTGCGCAATTATTTTTTATGGCAAAATTAAATTTCGATCTTCAGCATACAGACACGTTGTCAAGAGCCCGCACCGGAAAGATTACCACAGATCATGGTGAAATCCTTACACCCATTTTTATGCCAGTGGGTACTGTTGGCAGTGTAAAAGCAGTAAACCAGCAACAGCTCACAAACATTGTGCAGGCACAGATCATCTTAGGCAATACATACCACCTTTACCTGCGCCCGGGTATTCAAGTACTTGAGCAGGCAGGCGGACTGCATAAATTTAACGGTTGGCAGAAGCCCATACTTACAGACAGCGGCGGCTACCAGGTGTTTTCCCTGGCAGGCACGCGCAAGATCAAAGAGGAGGGAGTTTACTTCCAGTCGCATATTGACGGCAGCAGGCATCTGTTTTCCCCCGAAAAGGTAATGGATATACAACGCAGCATTGGCGCAGATATCATCATGGCTTTTGATGAGTGCCCGCATGCAGGCTGCGAGTACGTGTATGCCAGGAAAAGCATGGAGCTTACACATCGCTGGCTAGACCGCTGCCTTGCCAGGCTTGCAGAAACCGAAGGCCGCTATGGCCATACCCAGAACCTTTTCCCCATAGTGCAGGGAAGTACCTTTAAAGACCTGCGCATAGCATCAGCACAATATATTGCCTCTAAAAATGCCGCAGGAAACGCCATAGGAGGCTTGAGTGTGGGCGAGACTGAGGAGGAGATGTATGCATTTACAGCGCTGAGCTGTGAATACCTGCCAGCGGATAAGCCCCGCTACCTGATGGGTGTGGGCACACCGTGGAATATCCTCGAGGGAATTTCTTTGGGAGTGGATATGTTTGATTGTGTAATGCCTACCCGCAATGCGCGCAACGGCATGCTGTTTACTACTCAGGGCGTCATGAATATGAAGAATAAAAAGTGGGCAAATGATTTCTCGGCTATAGATGCCGGGTTTGAAAACGAGATCAGTAATTATTACTCCAAAGCATACTTGCGGCATCTGTTTGTTTCAGGTGAATTGCTGGCCGGGCAATTGGCCAGCCTGCATAATCTTTCTTTCTACCTATGGCTCGTAAAAGAGGCGCGCAGGCACATTATTGCAGGAGATTTTACTTCCTGGAAGCAGGAAATGGTGCAGCGGCTTAAAATAAGGATGTAGATGCTGGCTGCCGCCTGAAGAAACAATAATACTCAAGCGGGAGACGCTCTCCGAATACATTGTATTGTTACAAACAATCTATTGCACAATATAAACCTATAGCAATGAAAAAGGCTCTTTACGAGCCTTTTTCGGGAATATAACTTAACTAAAAACAACTATAATGTCCTGGTTTAAAAAAGCTTTCCGGCGCCAATATACCTGTTGGCCCAATATGTTTCATCCAAATCGCTGATGGTAACGCCTTTACTCGAAGAAGAGTGGATAAATTTATTGTTACCCATATATATGCCTACGTGAGAAACACCGCCGCTTGTGTTGAAGAAAACAAGATCGCCCTGCACCAGGTCTTTTCTTGAAATTTTATCTACAGATGCATATTGTTCTCTTGCTGTGCGCGGAAGATCTAATTTGTAGACTTCGTTCACTACTGCTTGGGAAAAAGCTGAACAGTCAACACCTCTTTTGGTAGTGCCGCCCATCCTGTAGGGAGTGCCGTACCAGAAATCAATCTCTTTTAAAAGCGTAAGGTCTGAAAGTAATTTTTCTGAATCTACAACTATATTCAACCTGGAAGCGTATTTAGCCTGAAGTGTAGTAAAATTATTCAGCATTGACCTGTTGTCTTCAAGTTTTTCATATTCTTCAAGACTTTCTTTGATCACCAGCTCATCTTTTCTCTCAATATCTTTTTTTACTATTTCTTTTGCAGTAGGTTTAGATGGAAGGTCTTTGGTTAATGCTGCCAGTTTAGAGTTGGTTTTAGATAGGGACAGCTGGGTATTTTGTTTTTTAAAGACCGTTTTTTTAGAACTTTCTGTTTTCTTTTTACCTAATTTTATTTTTGGCCCGTTATTTGCATATGATATAGTAGGTGTAAAAGCTGAAAGGCAAATAGCGGAACATAAAATAAACAGCATTTTTTGCATAAGTCCGTATTTTTAAGTTTACTGGGTACGATTGCGAAGCGAATATAGTGTATCTGTATTGGCATATTCGTATTTTATTGCCACTTTAAGTTTATTTTAAATAATTGTTAAGCGTAAGTGTTAACTTCTTTTAACACTGTCAGGATATTTTGCTCCAATTTGTTTTACCCCGGCGCATCAGGTAATTTTTGAGAGGCGCATTTTCCGGTTTTTCCAGTTTTTCATCTTCGGAAATTAATGTTTCTGCGTATTCTTTTGCAGCTTCCAGTATATTTCTGTCAGCTACCAGGCTTACCAGTTTAAAATTCAGCTCACCACTCTGGCGGGTTCCTTCTATATCGCCCGGGCCACGCAGCTCCAGGTCTTTTTCGGCTATCATAAACCCGTCATTTGTAGCACACATGATCTTGATGCGTTCACGTGCGTCTTTGCCCAATTGCTTCCCGGTCATCAGTATACAGTAGCTTTTTTCCGAACCCCTGCCCACGCGCCCGCGTAACTGGTGCAATTGCGAGAGGCCGAATTTTTCGGTGCTTTCAATCACCATCACGCTGGCATTGGGTACATTTACGCCCACTTCTATCACCGTTGTGGAAACCATTATCTGTGTATCACCGTTTACAAACCGCTGCATGTTTGTTTCTTTCAATTCAGGCGTTTGCCTGCCATGTACCATGCTAATGCTGTATTTATCTTCCGGGAAGTAAGTTTTTACCAGTTCGTAGCCATTCATCAGGTTTTCGTAGTCCAGTTTTTCGCTTTCTTCAATCAATGGATAAATAATATAGACCTGCCGTCCTTTGTGTATTTCTTCACGCAGGAAGTCCATCACCAGCATGCGCTGTGTTTCATACCGGTGCACGGTAGTTATGGGTTGCCTGCCAGGTGGCAATTCGTCCATTACGCTGTAATCAAGATCTCCGTAAGCTGTCATAGCCAATGTGCGGGGAATAGGTGTGGCAGTCATCACCAGGATGTGTGGCGGCACGCTGTTCTTTTTCCACAGGCGCGCTCTCTGCGCCACGCCGAACCGGTGCTGCTCGTCTACAATTGCAAGCCCGAGATTTTTAAACACTACCTTATCTTCAATAAGCGCATGCGTGCCTGTGAGTATTTGTATTTCGCCCGCAGCAGTTTTTTCCAGGATATCCCTGCGCTCCCTGGTTTTTACGCTGCCGGTAAGCAATGCAATGTTCACGCCCGGCATGTCTTTCATCAATTCCTGCAGGCTTTTGTAATGCTGTGCGGCCAATATTTCTGTTGGCGCCATCATGCAGCACTGATAGCCGTTGTCTACGGCAATGAGCATGCTCAGCAGCGCTACGATTGTTTTACCGCTGCCCACATCACCCTGTAGCAGGCGGTTCATCTGGTGTCCGCGTGCAGTATCCTGGCGTATTTCTTTCAACACTCTTTTTTGTGCATTGGTCAGCGAGAAAGGGAGGTGGTGTTCGTAAAACTCTTTGAAGATACTGCCAACCTTATCAAATTTTATTCCCTGCGAATGGCGGCTTCTGCCTATCCTGGTAATGTTCAGGCGTACCTGCGCCAGGAAGAACTCCTCAAACTTCAGTCTTCTCAGCGCTGCTTTCTGTTCATCCATATCTTTAGGGAAGTGAATGGCGCCAAATGCGGTAAAGCGCGGCATTAGCCTGAGCTCCTGTAAAATATTTTCAGGAATATTTTCCGGTATGTCTTTTTGCTGCAGCAGGCTGAGCAGTGTGTAGGTAAGCTTGCCTATCTGCCGTGCATTCATATTTTTAGCCTTCAGCTTTTCCGTGGTGGGGTAAATGGGTTCCAGGTAGCTTTTGCCTGTTTGTTGCCGGTCTTTTACGGCTTCCATTTCAGGATGTGATATTTGTGCCTGCCCGTTAAAGAAAGAGACTTTGCCGTATACCAGGAATTCATCGTCCAGGTTAATGATCTTCTGTACCCAGGAAATGCCCTGGAACCATACCAGTTCAATGATGCCCGTATTATCCCGGAAGCGTGCCACAAGCCGCCTCGCACGTTTTTCTCCTACAATGTCAGAAAAAATAAACCTGCCTTTTATCTGGATATAGTCAGTTTGAAAATCAATCTGCGATATTGTAGATACCTGGGTTTTGTCGATGTAGCGCAGCGGATAATGTTCCAGCAGATCGCGGAAGGTAAAGATGCCCAGCTCCTTACGCAGTGTATCACCCCGGAGGGGGCCTACACCCTTCAGGTATTCGATAGGGCTTTCCAATATGTCTGCCAGGTTTGAAATGATTTCTTTTTTAGTTGAAGCAAAAATAACCATCAATGGCGGTATTAAAAAGCCTGCCGGTTTGCTTTCCAAAGAAATAATCTGAAAACCTTTTTTT
>NZ_JAOTPL010000033.1:0-15291 GCF_025631005.1 Haoranjiania flava | reverse complement strand
TTTTGCGGCTTTGCGTAGTGGCGGATTTATACCACCAAAGTCGATACGAAGCACACAGTTCAAATATAGCACAAAAGTGTCAACGAAGCACGTCAACCGCCATTATGCAAAACCGCTGTTACCAGCTGGCGTTCTGTTGTCCGTGTCGTGAAAGTCAGGTCCGTAAAGGGTTTCGCTGTCGTTGTTAGGCCTGAGTTTATGTCTTTATGTGGCGGTTTTAAAAATTTTAGAAGGGAAGGAAGAAAAAAAATGAAGTTTTTGTCAGGGTGGAAAAGGGGCAAGCTCTTTTGCAATTTTTGGTCTGTGCGTGGGCTTGTGCGAAACGAAGTTCCCGAACACCAAAAAGAAATAAAAACATTCGTGAGTAATTGCAAATGTGCTTGACCCTGTGCGGTTGCTATTCTTTTTTCCTACGATTATTTCTATTCTTATTTATCCACCAATATAATGGCGGTATCAGTATCGGTGCAAAAATTAACGTGCTTGTCAGTCCGCCAATGATAACGGTTGCCAATGGTCTTTGAACGTCTGAACCAATACCGCTCGAAATAGCAGCAGGAACAAGTCCTAAAATGGCTAATACAAGGATAGAAAGTATTGCCCGTAATTGTTCCTTAGATGTCTGGTTGATGAGCGTCTGTGAAATTAAATTGCTAAATGTCGCCCTGTTCAATGCCGAAACTAATAGCACACCTGCCATTACTGAAATTCCAAAAATGGAAACGAAGCCAACACCTGCGGAAACATTAAAATAATATCCACGAATGAGTAAAGCAATAATTCCACCAGCAAGAGCAAACAATACACAGCTTGATGTTATTAGCGTATGCTTGAAATTTTTGAAAAGTATAAAGAGAAAAACAAAAACCATTATCAAAGTCAGCGGAATTGTTAATGCCAATTGCTTTCCTGCTCTTTCCAGATTTTCATACTGTCCGCCATATACTATTTCATACCCTTTCGGAATGTGAATTTCATTTTCAATCTTCTTTTGCAGTTCTTTCACAAAACCGCCTTGGTCTCTGCCTCTTATGTTTGTTCTTACCGTTACCATTCTTTTGTTATTGTATCGGTAAATATTGGTTTGTCCTTCCACAAAATTTATCTCGGCTAATTGTTCCATAGGAATTAGTGAGCCATTAGCAGAAGGAACAAGGAGTTTTTTAATTTCGTCAATGTTGTTTCGGAATTGCGGTAAATAACGAATCACTATATCGTAGCGTTTAGTTCCGTCATACAACACCGAAATATTTTTACCACCGATAGCAGCTTCAATCATATTCTGAATGTCAGAAACATTAATGCCGTAACGTGCAGCATATTCACGGTTTATTTTTATGGCAAGTTGCTCTTGTGTTCCTTCCTGCTCAATATTCACTCCTTCGCTTCCCTGCATTGCTTTTACAATGTTGGCAATACTGTCAGCCTTGCTTCGCATCATTACCAAATCATCGCCTACAATAGAAACGGCAAGGTCGGCAGCACTTCCTGTAACGATTTCCATTACCTGGTCAATGATGGGTTGCCCCGATGTAAATTTTACACTTGGCAATTCATTTTCTAATTCTGTTCGTATTTGTTTTACTAATTCCTTTTTTGAAATAGTATCACTCCATAAATGATAATCTTTTAACCCGATTAAAATTTCATTTCGATTGGCAGGGAATGGGTCTGTGCCATCATCATTTCGTCCTGTTTGTGTAATGACAAAAGCAATTTGAGTATATTTAGAAATAATGCTTCTGATTTTTGGTGCATACTTGGCATTTTCTTGAATGGTAATTCCCGCTGGAAAATTGCCTCGAAGAAAGATAGAACCCTCATCTAATTCGGGCAAAAACTCTGTTCCTAATTTCAAACCGAATGAAATAAGCAACAATACTATTCCAAACCCGATAAGAACAGTTTTTTTATAGTGTTTTAAAATTCTTGAAATCAATTTACCATAATTATTTTCTACAAACTCAAGGATTTTATTACGATGTTCTTTAAAAGGTTTGTCGGGATTTGAAATTGCTTTATTGTAAACAAACGAAATCAAAACAGGAATAAAAGTTAAAGCGGCTATCATTGAACCGATAACTGCAAATGCCAACGTCAGAGCCATAGGCGAAAAAAGTTTGCCTTCAACTCTTGTCATTAAAAGAATGGGCATATAAGCCAAAATGATAATCGTTACTGAAAAGAAAATTTCCCTCCCTACTTCCTGGGCTGAAAGCAAGGTAATATGAACAATTCCATTTTCCTTTTCTTCGGGTCTTGCGGTTCTGTATTTCCGAATTAGATGTTCCGCCATTACTACCGCACCGTCCACGATTATACCAAAATCAATTGCACCCAATGAAAGTAAATTGGCAGGAATGCCTGTAAATCGCATAATGATAAATGCAAACAACAAGGAGAAAGGAATAGTCAATGCTACAACCAACGCACTTCTTGCACTTCCCAAAAAGAAAATTAAAATGATGATAACAATACTAACGCCTTCAAACAAAGTTTTACCAACAGTGTGCAAAGAATGGTCAATCAAAAAACTGCGGTCGTAAAGCGTTCTGATTTTTACGCCTTCGGGCAATTCGTGTTCTTGTAAATCTTCAATACGTTTTTTGAGTTCGGCTAAAACTTCACTTGGGTTTTCGTATCTGCGAAGCAAAATAATTCCTTCTACTCCGTTGTTTACATTTACGCTGTCATCTGTAACAGTGTAACCCAAAACTCCGCTTGGTGGTGGCGGTGCAATTTCTACGCTTGCCACATCTCGCACAAAAACAGGAACTCCGTTTTCAGATTTTAATACAATGTTTTCAATGTCGTTTTCATTTTTTATTGCTCCCAATCCACGAACGGCAAAACCTTGTCCGCCTCGCTCAATAATGTTTCCGCCTGTGTTTTGATTGTTCGCCACTATCGCATTTTCTACATCAGCAAGTGTAAGATTGTATTTGCGTAATTTATCGGGATAGGTAAGAATATGGAATTGCTTCAAAGGTCCGCCAAATGTTATAATATCTGCAACACCTGCGGTTTGCAGTAAATAGGGTTTAATTACCCAATCCTGCAAATCTCTGATTTGAATTGGCGAAAAACTTGGCGGTGCTTCCACTACATAACGGAATATTTCGCCAACGGCAGTTGAAAGTGGAGCCAGTTCAGGCGAAACACCATCGGGCAATTCGGCTGTGGCTAAACGCTCCATTACTTGCTGTCTTGCGAAATAATCGTCTGTGCCGTCTTTGAAGGTGAGTTGCACAACTGACAATCCAAAAATTGTTCGGCTTCTTCGGTCTAAAACATTAGGCGTGTTTTGTAATGCTCTTTCAATGGGAACGGTAACTTGTTGTTCTACTTCTTCGGCTGCACGACCTTGATGTTGAGCAACGATAATTACATTGGTATCGGCAATATCAGGATATGCTTCAATTTTTAGTTGGGTAAAGCAATAATAGCCGACAGCCATTAATGCAAAACTAAACGCCACTACCAGCCAGCGATTTTTAAGAGAAAATATGAGAAGATTTTTAATCATAACTTACCATTGCTCAACAACGTGAGTTACAATAAACCCACCTCTGTATTGCTTTCTTAATTCGGTTAATGCTTTTTTTACTTTTTTGTCTTCATCTATAAATGCGATGAGCATTGGCGTTTCATCAAATGAAAAATGTTGGGCAGGTTGCTTCAAACGGTGATGTCTGCCAAAACCTGAATGACCGACAAATGAAGTTGCTCCTGCTATTCCATTATCAATCAGCAATTGCATAATGAACTGATGCAAGGGTTTTGTCCCTTTCAGTTCGTCTTTGTCAATGTAGATTTGTGCTTGTATCATTGAAATAAATTTTAGTAGCCGAATGATAATCCTTTTAATTGCATTACGCCTTCAACAGCAATTTCATCACCGTCATTCAGTCCGTTGAAAACAATTACTCTGTCGCCAATTTGTTGTCCTGTCTGTATTTCTTTGCGTTCAAATTCAGTAGCTGATTTTTTCACGAACACATAATTTTTACCCTGAACAGTTACCAACGAAGTTTTGCTAATACTGATAAAATTTCCTTCACTCAAACCAAAGGAAATGTTTGCAAACATTCCCGATTTCAATTTGCTTGTTGCGTTGTTTATGGAAATTCTCACTTTTACCATTCGGGTGATATTGTCCACCATATCGGCAACCGCATCTATTTTACCAGTGGATTTTTCGTTTGGAAATGCTGTAAAAGCAATGTTGCAAATTTGTCCTTCTTCAATTTTGCTGATTTGATTTTCGGGAATATCACAAATGATAAAAGCAGTTCCTGCTTTGGCTTTGCGTAAAACTTCCGGATTAAATCCGCCTGATTTTAATTTGGTTTCGTGCTCAATTAAAGCGGCTTTCTCGTTGGCAAGATTGGTTTGCTCCATTGATAAAGCGGTCTGAACATTCAGTAAATCCTGCCCTGTGGCTGCACCGTGTAAGTGTAAATCTTTGGTTCGCTCTAATTCCAATTGTTTTTGTTTGATGTTGATATTCTGAATTTGACTGATATTAATTTGATGTTGGATTAACTGCGTGTAGTTTCCAGCCAGTTCAGAATTATCAAACAAAATAATGTTTTGCGAAGCACCTTCGCCCGATGGTAAAACTGTCGCTGCAATCTTGCCCGGAGCGTTTAATTCTGCTTCGATGTTGCTGCTGCTGATTTTTTCGGTTTTGAAGAACGCAATACTTTCAGCATCAGGAAAAGAAATCGTTGTTCCGTTATTGCTAACAGTCGGGGTAGTTTGTTTTTCTGATACTTTCTTTTCTTTTCCTCCACAAGCAGAGAGTAATAAGAGCGAGAAGAATATGTAAATTAAATTTTTCATCATAATGCCAATTGATTGATTAAACCTGTTGCGTAAAGCAATTGAATGTAGCTTTGTCTGTATGCTTGCATTGCATTATAGTATTGTTGCTGTGTTTCCAACCAACTGCGTTGTGCTTCCAGAAAATCTATGATTGTAGTTCCACCTTTTAAATAAGCGTATTTTACATTATCCAAAATGGTTTGCGATTGTTGCAAAAGCACATTAAAACTTTCAAGGTTTTGCTGTTGTAACTGATAATTGGAAAAAGCAACCGAAATTTCTGTTTGAATTTGTGACTGAATTGTAAATAATTGTGTTTCGGCTTGGTCTTTCAATAGATAGGATTTTTTGATTTCTCCCTGATTGCGGTTGAAGAACGGCAAATCAACGGTGGCATAAATTCCGAAATAGGGGATGGTATTTTGAGGGTTCCAGATAAAACCTAATTCGGGTTGTGGAAAGGCAAGCGATTTTTGCAATTTTATATTACTGTTTGAAACATCAATCAATGATTTTACAGTTTGTATATCGCTTCTGTTTTGCAAGGATTGTTTCAGCAAACTGTCAATACTTTGAGGCATTGTAAATAGAAAATTATCATTCGTGTCAATACTTAAATTTTCCTGAACACCTAACAAAAATTTCAATTCATTTTGGCGATTAATAACCTCTTGCAAAGCTGTTTTGTATTGAATGGCATATTGTTTTGATAAAAGTTCTGTACGGTATAAATCAGTTTGCGTGATTACCTGATTTTTGTAACGGATTTGGTTTGTTAAAACCAAGCTGTCAATATTGCTTTTAGCAATTTGTATAATTTCTAATTGCTTTTGTACCGTCCATACTTCCAACCATTTTGCGGCTACTTCCGAAAAAAGATTGCGTTCAGTTTCTAAATAATTATTTTCCGCAAACGAAACATTCTTTTTGGCAACATCAATTTTGTATTTACGTTGTCCTGCCACTTGAAAGGGTTTGGTCAATTGCCACGAAACCTGTCTGTTTTGTCCGTTAGACCAATCCGTGCTTGCAGGAAATTGCGAAGGTTGCATTAACTGCAAAGATTGATTGTTCAAAATCGGATTGGGCCGAAGTTTAGCGGTAATAATATCGGTCTGAGCAATACCAATGTTTAATTGTTCGGTTTTAAGATAGGGGTTGTTCGCCTTTGCCGTTTGCAGTGCTTTTTGTAGGGTATAATTATTTTGTGCATTTGCGAAATTGCAAAACACAAAATATAAAAGAACACCGAAAACAAATTTTAAAATACACTTCATTGCACCGAATTGAAATCATTATTCGGGTGCAAAAGTCAGCCAACGAATTAAAAAAGACTGTTAGAAAACCGATAGAAAAAAATTAGAATTTTATTAGAGCAGTTTAAATGGTCTGTAAATCAACGGTAAAAGTTGTTCCTTGGAGCTGTTTGGATTGAACGGAAATACTGCCTTTATGTAAATGAATTATCTTTTGAGTTAGTGAAAGTCCAATACCGTTACCGTCTGCAATGTTTTTATTGTCGCCACGATAAAACGGAACGAAGATATTTTTTAAATCATCTTCCGAAATGCCAATGCCTTTGTCTGTAAAACAAAGTTTCATTTTTTCGTTTTCAAAAAATACAGAAACGTTACATTGCTTGTTGTTTGAAAATTTACAGCCGTTTTCAAACAGGTTTACAAAAGCCACTTTCAAAAGATATTCATTACCGTTTACGGATATTTGATTGTCGTTTTCAAAATCATTTTCAAAGTGAATATCAATTTTGTAATCAGAATTTACCTTTTGTACTTGTTGTCTTGCATCTAACAGAATTTCATCAATACGGATTGGCTTAAATGAAATTTCGGCAGGGTCGTAACTTGCTTTTGCCAAATCCAACAAACTGTTTGAAAGGCGTACTAATTTTTTTGCATCGTTCAAAGCGTTATTGATAGCGGTTTTATATTCTTCTGCGTTTTTTTCTTTGTTGGCAGAAAGTTCCAATTCGGTAATAATAGCTGCAAGTGGTGTCCGCAATTCGTGGGAAATGTTGGAAACAAAATTCTTTTGTGCATCAAAAGAATTTTCCAGTCGGCTCAACATTTCATTGAATGTGTTTGCCAGTTCGGAAAGTTCGTCTTTACTGCCGTTGCTGTTCAAACGCAAATCCAAGTTGGTAGCGGAAATTACCTTAGTTTTTTCAGTCATTTCTTTTACAGGGTCAAAAGCTCTTTTGGAAAAAAATCGTCCTGCTACGTAGATGAATAAAATAGAAATGACAAAAACAACAATGCTGTTTTTTAGCAGACTGTCTAACTTATTATAGCCGTATTGGTCAATGGCAGTAGCGGTGATAATATAGTTTTTGTTTTCAAATTCATAACGCAAACCAATAACTTGCCAATCTTCCTGATAAAACTGCTTTTCTCTTTTTTGATAAATCTCGTTTATCATTTCAGGTGTTTCCTTTACATAGTCAATATCAACTGCATCGTGATAAAGTAAATTAAAACTGCTGTCGTAAATGGCAACTTCAACTTCATTCAAAATTTGCCGATTGTTTTTATAAATGTCTTGAAGGGTTTGTGTTTCTACTTTTGCATTGAAAAATAAATTTGCCTTTGTCAGAGCTTCTTTTTTTAGCAATGAGTAAAATTCCTTTTCACGGTTTTCCTTTGCTGAAATATAAATTACAGAAGCAAATGCTAATAAAATAGCAGCAGTAATGAGAGTAAATAAAATGGTAAGACGTGTCTTGATTTTCATTATTCTATTTTCAAAATAAAGCCCATTCCTGATTTGGTATGAATGAGCTTTTTGTCAAAATCCTTTTCAATTTTCTTTCTCAAATAGTTAATGTAAACATCAATGAAATTAGTGCCAGTGTCAAAATGTGTATCCCAAACCTTTTCGGCTATCTCAACTCTGGATAAAACCCGTTCAGGATTTTGTAGCATATATTCCAAGAGATTAAATTCCTTTGGTGTAAGGTTTATTTCTTGTCCATTTCTTTTTACAATTTTTGTATGCAAATTCATTTCAAGATCGGCATATTTTAATGTGTTGCCTGAATTGCTTGCTGTTTTGTTGTGTCGTTTCAGCAATGCACGAATGCGAACTAAAAGCTCTCGCATTTCAAAAGGTTTTACTAAATAATCGTCAGCACCTGCGTCAAAACCTTCTACTTTGTCGTCCGTTGTGCCTAATGCGGTGAGCATAATAATTGGTGTATTCGGTTTGGACTGTCTTATCTCTTTGCACAAATCCAGTCCGTCCATTTTCGGCAAAATAATATCTGTAATAATCAGGTTGTAGTCATTTTGCAAAGCCAGTTTCTTCCCTGAAAGTCCGTCATACGCTAAAGTCGGAACAAAACCTTGCTCTTGAAGTCCTCTTTGGATAAGTTCAGCAATTCTTATGTCGTCTTCTATAATTAAAATATTCATCATTGCAAAGTTACATTTTCAATCTTAACGGTCATTATGTGCGTTGGCAAAATTGGCTCTTTTGGTTTTGCGAAGCGTTGGGCTTGTGTATCGGGCAAAACCAAATGTGCCAATGCGGGCAGGCATAAAACCTTTAATTTTTTTGTGCGGTGGGAAAATTTTTAAAACCATTTGGGTCGACTTGAGTGTCGGCAAAGTCAGGTCGGTTTGTGTCAATGAACAGCGAAATTGTCGGTCGAGTTAAGGTCGTTTTTTGGTGGACGTGTCGTTTTCTACGCTTGCTGGTAACGGTTTGCAGCTTGGCGAAGTGGCGGAAATCGAAGCACAAATGTTCAGTTTTGTACAAAAGTTCAATCGAAGAACTGCCGTTGAATTTAGCACTGAACCCGCCATTTTGCCAAACTGCTGTTAGGCGTAGTTTTTTATTTCAGTTTGTCTTTTACTTCGTTACAATTTTGTTCTATTGTTTTGCAAATTTCATCTATTGTTACAGAAGTCTTTTTATTTTCAGAAAACGGTTCGCCAAATAAGTTAGCTAACTTATTAATTGTCAAAAATGCTGTACTAATAATTACCATTATTGGAATAGCCAAAAACTCAAATCCACTGTCTTCGCCACCCAAGTCAATGTCGCCAATAAATAATGGAATAAGTATGACATAAAAGCTCACAATTATTTTGGTAAATGCACTGTAAATCATCAAAAAAGGTGTGTTCTTTATTCTTTCAGCTTTTCCTTGAATGTCATAAAACCGATTGATATGTTGCATTAAATCTCCTTTTTCAATGTTTGCTTTTGAAGTAAAATTGTCTTCAATTCGCTTTGTGATTGCCACCAATATTTCGTTTGAAATTTTATTTTCACTATTTATTTTAAACTCGTTTAGAATTGCAATTGCTTCTTCGTTAAAAGTGGGTTTAAAATTGTTGTGCATTTCATTTTTTAATTGACGAATGTATAAAATGCTCAATTCAATTAATTTGTGGGCTTCAAGTTTGAAATATTGTTGTTGGATTTCCTTTTTTTGCAACAAAACTTCGAGTGTTATTCGTTAGTTCTCCAAAAATTTTTCGGGCTTCCCACCATCTGTCATAAGCCGAATTCATTCTGAAACCCAAGAAAAAAGCAACTGCAAGTCCAAATACAGAACCTATTTGACCTGAAATTTTGTAAATGTGGTCGCCAAAATATTCTTCAAGCCCAAGCACAATAATTGCATAAACCGTTGTGATGATTAAATACGGTGTTGCAATTTTTAGTAATTGAAGTAAGCCTTGCTTTTCTGTTTTTATCATATGTTAGTCGTCTTTATCTTTTTCATCATTATTATTTTCTATCGCAGGAATACTGTTTCCGCTTCTTATTTCTGTGTGTCTTATTTCTCCACCAGTTGTTCCTGTCTGTTTGCCAAAAAACAGTACTACAAATGCAAATACTAATGTCACAATTGCAATAATATTTGAAAATGTTTTTTGTTTAAAGCTTGCCCAAAGTCCAAGTAAAGAAATGCTACCTAAAATATAAGAAAGCAAAGCAAATGTTTCGGCTGTTTCTTCGTGGCTTTCAATATAATTTTCGGTTACTCCATTTATTTTTTCTACAATCTCTTCTGCACCTTCGCCAGTTGTCATTGCTGCTATTGAAGCTAATGCACCGAGAATAAAAATCATAAATGCCGTTCGCTTTACCGCTTCCGATTTTGAAATGAGTCCTGTAATCATTACGATTACTCCCACGATAGGGAAAATGATGGGTAAATGATTTACCACTAAATGCCAATGTGCTCCGTTCATAATTATTTAATTTTTAAAATTATACTCTAACTCCGAATATATAACCAACTAATGCAGATAACCCCATAGCGATTGTCCCCCAAATGGTAATTCGCAAAATTGCTTTTGGAATACTTGAACCACCCGTTTTTGCTGCTAATGCTCCTAAAATTATTAGAAAAACGATAGTTGAACCATATAACCAATATTCCATTCCTTTGACTGGTGCAAAAAGAATGACCAAAAGAGGCAATACTCCACCCACCGTAAACGCAGTCCCTGACGCTAGTGCAGCTTGAATAGGATTTGCTTGACTAATTTCGTTGATACCTAATTCATCTCTAATGTGCGTTCCTAAAGCATCTTTTTCTGTCAATTCAATGGCTACTTGCATTGCCGTTTCTTTTTTTAGTCCTCGTTTCTCATAGATTTGAGCCAAAATATTAAGTTCTTCTTTCGGCATTTCTCTCAATTCTTTAATTTCTCTTTCAATGTCTGCTTTTTCGGTGTCTGTTTGTGAGCTTACCGATACATATTCACCTGCTGCCATAGATAACGCACCAGCAACAAGTCCAGCAACTGTTGCCAACACAATTGGCTCTCTTGTAGAACTTGCCGCAGCAACTCCAATTGCAAGACTTGAAATTGAAATAATTCCATCATTTGCACCAAGCACCGCAGCTCTCAACCAATTGCTTCGGTGTATATAATGATTGTCTAAATAGTTGTCGATTGTTATCATATACTTTGTTTATGTACGGTGTCTGTAAAATTACGCCTAACACCCCAATTTACGAATTTCGTTAATCTCGCCATTATGTATTTCGTTAATCCTTTTTTTGGTATCTTTAGTTCTTCCTTATTACTATTAATTGCATAGGTATCTTTTTATTTAAAAAACTTTTTTGGATTAACGAATGTTATATGAAAAATACAATTTTCTTACAATCTTTTGAAGAAAAAATGCTCATCCAGCGCTATAGCAAAAATAGCATTAAGACCTATGTAGGTTGTGTAAGTTTTTTTCTGAAAACCTTCAGGAAATACGAGCCGGATACAATAACCATAAATTTGATAGAAAAGTATATATACTGGCTTATTAACGAAAAAAAGATTAGCCCGTCTTACCAAAAACAAATGTTGTTTGCCATCGTTAAATTTTACAAACTCGTTTTTGATAGAGAAATAAATCTGTATGCCTATTACCCTAAAAGGCAGAAACATAAGTTGCCTGTATACTTATCTATAAATGAAATACACCGGATGATTGAAAGTACGGACAACCTGAAACATAAGACAATGATCTCCCTTTTGTATGGATGCGGCCTTAGGCTGGCAGAGTTGCTCAACCTGAGGCTTTCTGATATTAATTCTAATAAAATGACGATTACTATTCGCGAATCAAAGGGAAATAAAGACAGAGTGGTAATGCTTCCTGAGAAACTGCTGCCACTTTTACGTGATTATTATAAAGCATATAAACCGAAATTTTGGCTTTTGGAAGGGCAGCAAGGTGGGCAATATTCGGCAAAAAGTGTGCAGATTGTAATAAAAAAAACTGCTGCTACTGTCGGGATAACATCTCCTGTAACGCCGCACAAACTGAGGCATAGCTTTGCTACACATTTGCTTGAAAACGGTACAGACATTCGTTTTATACAGGAGTTGCTAGGGCATAGATCTATAGAAACTACCGAAATTTATACACACATTACTGATATTTCAAAATCTAAAATTAAAAGTCCTTTAGATTTTATATAAAAAAATCATGCATTATTCCATGTACCCATTTACACCTTCCACTCCACAATCTTATCTGCCAGCTCTTCGTTGTAGGGCACGCTCAGGCGGATATAGTTGTCGGTATACCCTTCCATCATGCCGTTTTTGTTGTGGGCTTCAAACAGTACTCTGCGGTGCTGGCCGGTAAACTGGTTGGTGAAATGCTGCATTTTTTTGTATGAGAGGTTACGCAGCATTTTATTGCGTTCGTGGCGTACCTGTACAGGCACTACTTCTTCAAACTCCAGGGCTTTGGTATTGGGGCGCTCTGAGTAGGTGAACACATGCAGGTAGGCAATATCCAGGCTGTTGAGAAAATTGTAGGTTTCTTTAAAATCTTCATCGCTTTCGCCGGGGAAGCCTACAATCACATCTACGCCAATGGCGCAGTGCGGCATCAGCTCTTTTATCTTCTGCACGCGGCTTTCATACACATCGCGTTTGTAGCGGCGGCGCATCATGCCGAGTATTTTGTCGCTGCCACTTTGCAGCGGAATGTGAAAGTGGGGCATAAAGCGCTTGCTCCGGGCAACAAAAGCTATGATCTCATCGGTGAGCAGGTTGGGCTCAATGGAAGAAATGCGGTAGCGTTCTATGCCTTCAATCTCATCCAGTTGTTTTACCAGGTCAAAGAAGCTCTCTTCCGATTTTTTATTGCCGTCGGGGCCTTTGCCGAAGTCGCCCAGGTTTACACCGGTGAGCACTATTTCCTTTACTTTACCGTCTTCGGCAAGCCTGCGTACATTGGCCAGCACATTTTCAATGCTGTCGCTGCGGCTCTTGCCACGCGCCATCGGAATGGTGCAAAAGGAGCAGGTATAGTCGCACCCGTCCTGCACCTTCAGGAAAGTGCGTGTGCGGTCGTTGAGCGAGTAAGAGGCGTTAAAGCCGGTAACTTCTTCAATATCGCAACTGGATATTTTGGCAGAATCGCCTTTGGCAAGCTCCCGTATATGGGTAGAGATATTAAATTTCTCTGCTGCGCCCAGCACCAGATCCACACCGGGTATCTCAGCAATTTCTTTGGGTTTTAATTGTGCATAGCAACCCGTGATCACCACCAGGCTTTCAGGGGCCTTGCGCTGAATGCGCCGCACGATCTGCCTGCATTCCTTATCGGCATTGTCTGTTACCGAGCAGGTGTTGATGACGTATACGTCTGCAATATCGTCAAAAGATTTTTTTCGGAAGCCGTCTGCCTCCAGCATGCGCGAAAGGGTAGAGGTCTCCGAGAAATTTAATTTACATCCTAAAGTATGAAAAGCAACAGTCTTCAATGGTTCGGTAATTAATTTATTATTTAAACAGTTATTGTCCACAGAGCCAATTCAGCTACCAAGGCCAGATTCAGCGGTTTTACAGTGCTTCAAAAATAATACACAGCTTTGGCGTTGATATTACCTGGCATGCTTTACTTCTTCAAACACGCCTGTCTGTTTATTCTTGCGTACATTATCCCAGGTAAAGTAGCGTCCATTCATGGCTACATACACGCCCGGCGGCAATGTCTGCACAAACGCCAGCGCGCTGCCCAGGTTGAACAACCCGTCTGAGCTGCCGAATTTAATGGGTATCATAGCTCCCGTGAGCACAATGGTTTTCCGGATGTCTTTGGAGGCAATATACTCCGCGGTGGTCTGCATGGTGTCGGTGCCGTGCGTGATCACTATTTTGTCTTCATCCGCCGAGGCGCACTGGCTGGCGATGATCTCGCGGTCGTTGTCGGTCATGTAAAGACTGTCTATCATCATCAGGGTGCGTATTTCCACGCTCAGCATACTTCTTCCCATATAAAGCAGATCTTTCAGGTGAGTATTGTTAAAGTACAATTGGCCGGTAAGTTCGTTATATTCCTTGTCAAATGTTCCTCCTGTTACAAAAATTCTGATAGCCATTGCAGTTTTGTTTTGGTGCTTGAAAAAATTATAGCAGTGTGCCGCCTAAAAACATGAAAGCAGTAGTAAAATAAATAATAATGCCCGTTACATCTACTATGGTGGCTACAAAAGGTGCGGATGATACGGCAGGGTCAGCGCCGAACTTTTTCAATATCAGCGGCAGCATGGAACCGGTAAGCGATCCCCACAACACCACCCAGATAATGGCAAAGCCTACTACCAGCGCGATAGAAAACCAGTGTTCGCCGTAATTATCCGGCACCACGCCCATGGTCATCAGTACATGTTCTATGGAAACCCTGAAGATGGCAATGATGCCCAAAATGATGCCTAAAGTAAGCCCGCTTAATATTTCCCTGCGCATAATGCGCCACCAGTCTGCCAGCGTTACATCGCCCACGGACATGGCTTGTATCACCAGCGTAGACGCCTGTGAGCCGCTGTTGCCGCCGCTTGCAATGATCAGCGGCAGGAATATGGCCAGTACGGTTGCCTTCTGCAATTCAGCCTCAAAGTAAGACATGGCTGTAGCCGTGAGCAAGCCGCCGAGGAACAATATGATCAGCCACACCACGCGTTTTTTAATCAGTTTAAAGAATGGCGTATCCAGGTAAGGCTCATCCAGCGCCTCCATACCACCTACTTTCTGCATGTCTTCGCTGAACTCTTCGCTGGTTACCCAGAGAATATCGTCAATAGTTACAATACCCAGCAGGATGTTGTTGGCATCCGTTACCGGCAGCGCCACCCGGTTGTTCATCCTGAATATTTCACCTGCTTTTTCCTGGTCATCATTTACATTTAAAGAAATCACCCTGCCGTCTGTAAAATCTTTGACCATTGTGCCGGGGCTGGCCAGTATCAGGTCCCTGATCCTGAAGTCGTCTACCAGTTCACCGTTGTCGTCCACCACATAGATCACATCAATGGTTTCCCTGTTCTTGCCTACTTTTCGGATGGTTTCAAATACTTTTTCCACGGTGTCGGTAGGGTGTACCCACACATAATCCGGCGTCATCAAACGCCCGACGCTTTCTTCAGGGTAGCCCAGCATGCGCAGTGTAACGCGTACTTCATCGTAGCGCATCAGCTTCAGCAGGTCGCGCAAGGCTTTTTTGGGAAGGTCTTCCAGGAAGTCTACGCGGTCATCGGGCGGCAGCTCGTTGAGCAGGGCTGCGGTTTTAATGGGCGGTAAATTCTGGATCACGTTTTTCTGCTCTGCAAAATCAAGCATTTTAAATACGCTGGCGGAACGGTGTATAGCCATGTCGCGGATGATATCACTGATATGCTCGGGGTATTCCTCAATGATCTTTACTACATCACTGATATTCTGGTTGTTGAGGAAATCACTGATCTTTGTCCTGTTTCCTTCTGCAATCAGTAGTTCAAATTCCTGCAATAGGTCGTTTTGTTCCAGTTCTACGCTCATTTACTCGATATTGAAAAGCATTTGGTTCGTTGGAGGGCAAAGTTAATATTATTTTACGTGTTTTTTTGATCGTAAAATTAAAATGATGGTGATGGCTATTTCATGTGTATATATTTTAGTTCGCCGCTTTGCGGCTGTTTTTAATGGTCAC
>NZ_JAOTPL010000032.1:0-15631 GCF_025631005.1 Haoranjiania flava | reverse complement strand
CCGTTAGCGGCAACCCAAACAAAAAATTGACAATGTATACACAATCTGAGAAAGACAACTTTTTTGAAGCAATTGAATCTCTAAAAAAATATAGAAGGGCAGACTTAATTGACGAAAAAGGTAAAAATCTATTACAAGTCTTATATACGGATTTGCTTCCGAATGACCATATATTAAAAAGAAGTACAAAAGAAAATACCACATTTTTAATCGGACGAAAAGGAACAGGAAAATCAACAATATTTTTAAGAATTGAACAGGAATTAAGAAAATCAGAAAAATATTTACCTTGTTATCTAGATGTAAAGACTATCTATGAATTGGCTCAAACCGAATATGTAAACTTTGACTATTTATCAGATTACTTGCCAGAAAAAACGATAAAGAAATATTTAATTGAAAGGAGTTTTCTACAAAGTGTTCTTAAAAGAATTGCTGAAGAAATTGACTTAAAATATGATAATTGGGTTGAAAGAATTAAACAATTTTTAGGTTCAACAAAAGCGGAAGAACTTAAGAGTAAAATTGCTAAACTTAAACGACAAATTGAGGATAATGAAATACTTAAGGAGATTGAAATTCCCATTATCAAGAACATTTCTTTAAAAAGAAAGAAGGCAGAAGAAAAATCATCCGAAACATCACATTCTAGTGATAATAATATTGGTTTAAATGTGGATACTTCTAGTCCAAAATTAAACTTGAACGCTTCAAGTAAGCAAGGTGAGTCAGGATCTTCAAAAAATGCATCAGAGATTGAAGAAAATTTTTCTACTATATTCTTGCAGATTTTTCAGATTAAATCTTTTATAGAAGAACTAAAAGAAATACTTATATGTGTTAAAATAAGGCATATTGTTGTTTTGTTAGATGACTTCTCTGAAATTGATGATTTTGCAATCAAGACTTTTGTTGATACCATATTAGCTCCTCTTAATAATTGGTCGGATGAATTTATAAAATTCAAAATTGCAGCCTATCCAAATCGCATATATTATGGAAAAATTGACCCAGGAAAGATTGACACAATTAATCTTGATTTTTATAACTTGTATTCCGAATTTGATAGAAATAAAATGGAGGAAGGTGCAATTGACTTTACCAAGAGATTAATAGAAAAACGAGTTAAGCATTTTGTCGGAAAAGAACCAAGTGATTTTTTTGATATTTCAAGAAATTCAATTGATGAATATTATGAATTATTATTTCAAACATCAATGAATGTTCCGAGAATTATTGGATATATTCTTTCCTATTGCTATCAAAGCAAAATCATTTACAACAAATCAATAAACAAGTCAGATATTGAGGCGGCAGCAAATCGTTATTATGAAGAAAAGATTGAGCCATTTTTTCATAAAACAACCTATTCGCTATTGTCTCTAAATGAGAAAATTGATACTCTACAATTAAGAGACCTACTTCAAAAATTTGTAGATAAAATGATTGAAGTAAAAAGAAAAATTACAATGGGAGAATATTCTACTGAAGCATATATTCCTACATTCCCATACTCTAGTCATTTTCACTTTGACATTTCCTTAGAAACATTTTTGAAAACATTAGAACTAAATTTCTTTGTTTCTAAGTACACAGAGATGAGTGACAAAGATGGAAGAAATTCAGCAATTTTATGTTTAAACTATGGTTTAGCCCAAAAACATAATTTACTTTGGGGAAAACCTAAAGGTTCTAAACACAGAAAATATTTTATAGAACGACCGTTTAGTTTTAATGTTCTTTTAAAAGAATTTTTAGCAACAAGTAAAAGTATTCATTGCTCAAATGAAGAATGTAATCAAAGTTTCACACAAGAGCAAATCCCATTATTGGAATTTTCTGAATTTAAATGCAATAAATGTAAGCAACAGGTTATTATTGAACCAATTTCTAAAGAAATAAGCGAGGAATTACAAAAGATTGAAAAAGATAATTTATTAAACACTTCTGATATTGAAATAGTTACTGAACTTTCAAAAATCGACAATCCAGTCCAAGCGAAAGAGATTGCAGAAGAACTAGATATATCTTCTCAATCAATTGCCCAACGCAGTAGAAAATTAGATTTGCAAAAAGGATTAGTAAAAAGACACGATACAACACCTAAAACTTATGAATTAACAGAGCTAGCAAAGAAAATCTATATATCTAAATAAAACAAAATGGGCAGCCGCTAACAGGGTATTTGCAATAGTGCGGATTGACGTTAAATACTCCACTTTAGTATTTCTATTTAACTTTGGTGCAAAACTCGGCTGACGGTTCGCTATTTCCGCACCATCGCAAATACCTACTCCGTTATCGGCAAGTCTATATAGAAACCGCTTAAAAATAAAAATTATTAATAATGACAAAATTTATCTACCTACTTATTGTGTTTTCGACACTCTTTGGTTCGAAACTTTACGCTAGTCATCCCGAAGCAAAATTTGGAACTTATGGAATTCAAAAATGTGAAACTCTAAATGAATACCAAAAATATATTGGGGAAACAGTAAAATATCTTCCAACAGACCCGCCTTCATACACCGATAAACAAGAATTTAAAGGTAGTTTTGATAAAGAGTATATCATATCTGAAATCAAGGGTGACAATAAAAAAATGGTTTTCGTTTTAAAAGAAAAAAACGGAAAGGCAAAAGTTAAGATGACAGTAAATAATCAAGATGAACTTTATTCGTTTGGAAAATACACTTTTTGCATTACAAAAGATTATAGTATTCCTTTGTTTTTAGTTGATAAATTCAACAAAGACAAACCAAGTTTATTAGGAAGGAAGTTCACTAATCCAAAAGTAAAAGCAGAATACGAAGTAACAGACGCATTAATGACATCACAAAAAAGTTCTTATTCTTTTTCGGCTAAATATCCAACTCTTCATTTCGTTGTAAAAAATTCCATAACAGGTGAGAAAATTACAGTTCCTGCGGAGACAGCAGAACACGACGCATTTATAAAAGATTTGAGTGGAAAATATATTTCTACTCTGGTAAAAGTTGAAAAACCTGCGGATTCAAGAGTTAGATATGGTAAAACGAAAACTGTTGAACTTGACGGAATAACAAAATACAACTATGCCGACGATTATATTGACATATTGATTTTTGGAACCAGCCAAGAATTCAAATTTTTATTAAAAAATGTTTCTCAAAATAGTTTAAAGGTAGTTTGGAATGAGGCAGTTTTTGTGGACTTTAATGGAAGTTCATCCAAAGTTATGCACGTAGGAACAAAATATTCCCAAAAAAATGATGACCAACCAAGTTCGATTTTAATTAAAGATGCGAGCATAGACGATATTGCTGTTCCAACAGTAAATATCCGTTATAGTGATGCATTAAAAGAATGGGTAACAGATCCAATGTATCCAAGTAAACCTGCAGAAATCCCAGGAGAAGTTAAACTAATGCTACCAATTCAAGTAAAGGATGTAACTAACGAATATGTTTTTGTTTTTAAAGTTGATTGGATTTATAATAATCCTGAACTACTAAAATAAAAAACACCTGCAGGTAACAAGGTATTGCCAAAAGCGGGGTTGAATGGCTTCAATTTGGCATCTGTGCATGATTTAACTTTCGTACTTCGATTAAGCTTAGTGCTAAAAACCCCCTCCTTCGGCAATACCAAACCGTTATATGCTATGGTAGGACGACACACAACAATTAAACGACAATGACGAAAATCTTAACATATTGCTTCGACAAATGGTGGCGACCTGTTCTTGTTTTTGGGTTGACAGCTTTAATTATGGTTTTGTGTGAGTTGACAAATATCCACAAACTACAAGACTACTCTTTTCTGCTATTTGTTCTTGGTTTTTTAGGACTAATCATTTCGACAATATATCAGTTAGTAAAAAGACACTGGCGTTTTGCAATATTGACGGCAACAATTATTGGAGTTTCATTGGTTGCATTTTTCTTTTACTCAATAGCCTTGTTTTGGAAAGACCAATCAATGCCGGACACATACGCTGACAATTTAAAAATTCCGACAAACCTAAAAATCAATGAGCCACTTGACCAAACTGAACCAACTGACATTGCAGACATTGACTTTTACATTTTCAACTCATTTCAACCAGGACTTTATTCATACGCTGTTTGGACAAAAAAAATTGAGAGTGGTTATTGTTATTTAAAAGCATTTGAAGTTACACACAACGACCCTTTATCAGCAGACAGACTTAAAGAAAGAAGCAGAATAAAAGTTTTTAATTCAAGTGATACGACAGCAAAGTTTGAAATGACTGCAAGAGAAGGTTATAGTGCAGAAGGTATTTTTACAATTTATGAAGGAGATTGGGGTAAACCTTATGCCGCAAGATTTGAAGTTTGGTTTGTTCCTGACAATGGTGGGAAAGAACGAAAACTAATTGAAAAAAACTTTAAAATTGAAGGATGGCAACGGTGACAGACAAAAGAACCACAGCATATAACACGGGTTTTGCGTCAGGCGGGGTGACGTGGAAATTCAAAGTTTTTTGCTTCGCATTTAGTTTTTCGTAACTCGACAGGAAATCGCTCCGAAAACCCGCCCGAACGGCAAAGCCGCCGGACGCTGACACGCAACCCTGACTTGGAAAACGCCTTCGTTCTCCCTTGGGTCGAACTCCCGGCCTTTTCTCCGGCGATGCGTGTCAACGGTTGCGCTTGACCAAATTTTCCCACACGCTGCGTATTGCACTTGCCCAAAGGGCTGCGTGCAACACGACGCTTGACCGAAATTTATTCGCAATATTTTTATTTTATTTTTGCGCTCATGAGATCGCTACGCTTAGTTGGCTCCGATTTTACGGGCTTTACTTTTGCTCAAACTTCGTTTGGCAAGATCGCCCTCAAGTCGGAACTTCGTCAAGCGCA
Source organism: Haoranjiania flava (assembly GCF_025631005.1). NCBI lineage: Bacteria > Pseudomonadati > Bacteroidota > Chitinophagia > Chitinophagales > Chitinophagaceae > Haoranjiania > Haoranjiania flava. The sequence continues at coordinate 10,766 of NZ_JAOTPL010000032.1, read as the reverse complement.
ACCGTTATGTGCAATTCTAAAAAGAAAGAGGCTGCTAAAAAACAACCTCTTTCAAAATGAACATCTTTATGACTAATCTATTCCTAAGCGAATTGCCCTTTCAACGGGAGAATAGCCGACATCAAAATCTGAAATAGACAATTCTCCCTTTGACAACAAAGGTGGTTGTGCCATAAATTTAGGCGTACTTCCCCTATGTGGTTGAGCTGAATGAACCAAAAACGGATGACATAGGTAAACTGAACCGGCTTTACCAGTTGCATACACTTCTTTTCTTTTTGGCAACTCGTCCAACTTGCCTGCAAGTTCCATAAAAGAAAGACCTAAATCTCCTTCTTTAGACAATAATCTTGCAACATCAATATGAGAACCCTCATAAATGACCGTAGGCGCATCATTTTCGCTAACGTCTGAATACAATACAAGCATTAATAAGGCTCGCCCTTTTGATTTGACATTGATACGCCATTCAAAATAATTATTAGGGTCATTGCCAGGAAAACTGGCATCTACGTGTTTGCCAGTATCATTAGGCTGTTGAACAGACGGAAACCTAACAGGGAATGTTCCTACATTTCGACAAGGAAGCCATTTATTTTCACCAATCAATTGGCTAAAAGCTGAATACAGTTTCTCTGTATTTACAGAATCAATAAAAGGCTTTTGGGTGTACATGCCTAAACGAACCACAGGTTCAACCCAAGAATCAGGATTTGACCTTTCAAAAGGAATGTCTTTCCATAAATGATTGACAACCTCATCAGCAAGTCGCTGTGGAAATGCATTGTCGATACGAACAAAACCATCGAGAACAAACTGTTCTACTTCTCTTTACTTAGTATATCTGGCATATTTTTTATATTTTATAAACCATTACAAGGGGCAACAACTATCTGTTGACCGATTAAGTTTAGTTAAGATTATCACTAAAATTTTGAACAATAGAAAAAGTACGCTACGTACAAGCATAGCGTATTGCTTAAGAACTAAGCCCGAAGGATATTATAACATTACAGTCATTCTCATATGACAAAAATAAACATTATCCACCAACTGACAAAACAGAAAAGGGTATGCACATAACATGGTATTTGCAAAAGTCTGCCGCCTCACCACAATGGCCGTCGCACAATGGGTAGACCTTCGCAAATACCCCCACGTTGACACGCAACCCTGCATTGGAAAATGCCTTTGTCCTCCCTACGGGGTTGAACTCCCGGCCTTTTCTCCGGCGATGCGTGTCAACGGTTGCGCTTGACCAAATTTTCCCATACGCTGCGTATTGCACTTGCCCAAAGGGCTGCGTGCAACACGACGCTTGACCGAAACTTATTCGCAATATTTTTTATTTTATTTTTGCACTCACGAGATCGCTACGCTTAGTTGGCTCCGATTTTACGGGCTTTACTTTTGCTCAAACTTCGCTTGGCAAAATCGCCCGCAAATCGGCACTTCGTCAAGCGCAACCGTCGTACGCCATTTTATTAATATTCCGCTTCAAAACAAACTTGAATTGATTTAACTTTTTCCTATATTTGTATCCTAATGAATACAAAATGTACTTTATTGAGAAAACTAATGAGTTTGACAAATGGATACGAAAATTAAAAGATATCAGAGCAAAGGCAAAGATCTTGTTCCGAATCCAGAAATTGGAAAACGAAGAACATTTTGGAGATTGCAAACCTGTTGGAAATGGAATCAGAGAACTGCGAATTAATTATGCAAAAGGTTACAGAATCTATTTTAAGGAGAAAGATAGAAAAATTATCATTTTGCTAATTGGTGGTGATAAATCAAGCCAGCAAAAAGATATTGAAAAAGCGAACGAAATTTGGAATAAAATAAAAGAATAAAGAAATGGAAATTTCAAAATTTGATATTGCAGATTATTTGGACAATAACGAAATGATTGCTGAATATCTGAATGTTGTACTTGAAGAAGGTAATGATTCTGAAATTGTTGTTGCAATTGGAAATATTGCAAAAGCAATCGGAATGACTAAAATTGCAGAAGCAACCGGAATGAGCAGACCAAGTTTGTATAAAGCGTTATCTGAAGGCGCAAAACCACAGTTTTCAACTATTATGAAAGTTTTGAAAGCAGTTGGCGGACAAATACGAGTTAATCCAATAACCGCATAAAAAACGTCGTACAACAAACATATTTGCAAAACCACGGCTGAAGTATTTAAACATTTGTGCTACTATCAGTTTTGGGAATATATTTGGCTGGCGGTTTTCAATGCCGTGCTTGCGTAAACATGCCAAAACGTTACCTGCAAGTGTTCCAAGCAAACACAACAAAATTCTGCAAGGCTTAATGATTTACAAAAAGTACATACCAAAACTTCCCCTTGACAACTATGTTGACAGTATATGTTACATAGAGGGTAATAATAAAGGAACGAGCCTTCCTAAAATTGCAATGAGTTTTGTATTTAACCTTGAAGACAATTTCAGACTGTTCACAAACAAAGATTTTACTAATCATATTGACTATAAACGTCATTGGGTTTCAGGCATCCAAACCAAACCTGTAAATGTGGAAAGCTATGGAACTAGTAAAATGTTAGTCATTCAATTTAAAACATTGGGTGCTTTTATTTTCCTCAATGATCCTTTACACTATTATGCAAACACCTATGTAACACTTGACAATATTTTTAACAGAGAAGCTGATGAAACTTGGGAACAACTGCAAGAAGCAAGTTCAATAGCAGAACAATTCCTGCTTATAGAAAATTTTCTTTACAGAAAATTATTGAGCAATAAGTTTCCCGACAAAAAACTGACTTCAACATTAGAGTTAATATTATCTAACAATGCACCTCTTTCTATCAACCTAATTTGCAGTAAACTGAAAATATCTCGTAAACATTTAAACCACTTATCCAAAGCGTTTGCAGGAGTTTCGCCCAAAACACTGTACTCATTAAACAGGCTCCAAAATACTTTAAAAATAATAAGTACTTCACCTACAGAGAAACTTACTGATGTTGCTTATGAATTAGAATATTTTGATCAATCACATTTTATAAATGATTTCAAAAGGTTTACAAACCTTACCCCAAATGAATACGCCAGCCTTGTTTTAAAAATAAAAACACTTAAAATAGTACCGCATTTTATCCCGTTTCAGTAGGTTACAATTTTACAATTATGGAAAAATCGCATTCTCTATTTTTGCCCCTTAAATACTACTAAAAAAAACATGAAGCGTAACATTATTTCTGTGATAGTTGGTCTGGTGTCGGCTATGGTAGTTTTTTTTATTGTTGAGACAATCAATAGTTCTTTACACCCAATAGCCCAAACTTTCGACTACAAAGACAGTATTGCCGGTAAAGCGTTTCATAAACACCAACCACTAACGCTTTGGTTATTTGTTTTAGCAGGTTGGATAATTGGTTCCGCTTTGTGTGGCTTTATAATAAAGTTAGTTAGTAAAAATGAAAACAAAAAGTTACCTATTACGGCAGGAAGCATTTTGACGTTCTCTGCCATTGCTAATTTCTTTTTTTTACCACACCCGGCTTGGTTTATAATTGTTGGGTTACTCATTTTTATACCCTCAACATTATTGGGGCATAATTCATATAAATTAAAATCCAATGGCTGATAACTATACGTTCAATAAACTTAAAACGCTTCTCAAAAAATATGAAGCAGAACTAAAAGTACTTCATGATAAAGAAGATAACTATTATTTGAATACACCCATGTCGGATACAAATAAAAAGACTGAATTTTTTGGTGCCGTTCAAATAAAAAAGTCATACGTTGCATTCCACTTAATGCCCCTTTATTATTACCCTAACCTGCTGGACAATATTAGCCAAGGTCTTAAAAACCATATGCAAGGAAAATCATGCTTCAACTTCAAAGCAATTGACGACAAACTTTTAAAAGAGTTATCGGACTTGATTAAGAACTCATTTCAACAATACAAATCTGTAAAAAAAATCTAATGGCTGTAATTGCAATTTCTTATTGATTTGGGTTTGTAGAATTTTACTATGACAAACAGCATTTGCTAATAAGCCAGTGTATATATTTTTCTATAAACTTCTCGATACTGTTTTTGAAGATTACAAAAAAGCAATTACACAACCGACATACATTAATAAGTATTCACCATAAAACATCCTGTAATACGGAAAATGTTAATAAAAAAAATTTGCAATATGATTGATATAAACTTATATTGCAATAACAGTAAAACATTAGCGAGGTAATTATGGCGGGATTAAAGTAATCATAAATTGGGACGTTAGCGGTCATTGTAAACCGACACTGTGCAAGTGAATTAAAATCAAATAAATATGAAACCACGAATTACAGTATTAACGTTAGGGGGTTACTGACTTGGAAAAATCAGTTGAGTTTTATCGAGACGGATTAGGACTTTCAACAGACGGAATTGTTGGAAGAGGATTTGAACATGGTGCGGTTGCATTTTTTAATTTTCAAAGTGGTGTAAGATTGGCTCTTTGGCCAAGAAAAAGTATCTCAAATGACACTAATATTCCGATACAAAATATTTCCCCATTAGAATTCACTATCGGACATAATGTTATAAAGAGAATGAAGTAAATGAAGTAATGCAACTTGCTGAAAAAGCGGGATCGAAAATAATTAACCTGCTTCAAAAACTATTTGGGTGCTTATGCAGGCTATTTCCAAGACCTGGAACATTATGTGAAATAGTTTATATTGCTGAACTTATCCGGGAAGAATAAATTTAAGATTGAAAATAACTTACTGAATAAAAACATTAACAATAAAATGAAGAAAATACTTTTAATTTTAATTTTCACAATATCTTTTGTAAATCTATTCGGACAAAATGCCGAGCCGGTAACAAAAGCAAACGAAAAATCATTTCCAACAAATCTAAACGAAGAAAACTTTAAAAAACTAAAAAAATTTAACGGACAAATTGTTGCATTTGACGGCATAATCGAACGAATTGAAAATAGCAGAAATAATACGCCATTTTACAAACTTAAAATTGGAGAGAATGATTACTTGTGGACAGTTTTGATGTTTAAAAATAAAAAAAATATAGTTGGCGATAAAATAAGAGTGCTTGGATATTTAAGACCTTCTGAACCGAACGAAACTGAGAAAAAATATTTAGAGGGAAAATATATGGTTCTCTCGTTTGGGCTTGTTGACATTAAGAATTCAAATTTTCTATTTATTAGTGGAGCTGAAATACAAAAGCAAGAATGGATAGAAGGGAAAATACCAAGCTCAAAATAAAAACATCGCCTAACAAGCAGTTTGGCAAGGCGGGCTGAAGTGCTTCGTAAGAGCGGAAGTGCAAAATTCAACTTTTGTTCTTCGATTGAACTTCGGAGATAAAAATACCCCCATCGCCAATACGCGGGAACGTTAATAGCAGGCATAGAGACTCAAGAGATAGATAACAATAATGAGAATAGTATTTTTAATTATCGTTTTGTTTCACGGATTAATCCACCTGCTTGGATTTGTTAAAGGATTTGGATTTAAAGAAGTCAAAGAATTGACACTCCCAATTTCTAAACCAATTGGCTTTCTTTGGTTGACAGCGGCAGTTGTTGTTTTGACATTTGGTATTTTACAATTACTCAATTCAAAATATAGTTGGTTGGTCGGACTTGGGGCTGTTGTGATTTCCCAAAGTCTTATTCTTATGTTTTGGAAAGATGCTAAATTCGGAACACTACCTAATATGCTTATTTTGCTGGTGACAATGATTTCATACGGACATTTCAATTTTCAAAAACTTGTTCAGCAAGAAACCAGGCATTTATTAAGTCAAAACAAATTAGTTAAAAATAAAATAATCAACGAAAACGACATTGGATATTTACCGGAACCTGTAAAGAATTGGCTTCGTGCTTGCGGAGCAGTTGGAAATCCATATACCAGCATTGGTAAAGTAACGCAGAAAGCCGAAATGAAAATGAAACCTGAACAAGAAAATTGGGCGAGTGCCACCGCTATTCAATACACAACCATTGGCAATCCTGCATTTATATGGACAGTACATGTAAAGATGAATAGTTTGTTGAACTTTCAAGGTAGAGATAAATTTAAGTACGGCAAGGGTACAATGTTGATAAAAATGAATTCATTAATCAATGTCGTTAATGAACGTGGTGAGAAACTAAACGAAGGCGCATTGCAACGTTATTTAGGCGAAATGGTTTGGTTTCCTTCATTAGCTTTAAGTCCATACATTACTTGGGAACAAATAGACGACAATAAAGCAACAGCAACAATGACCTACAAAAATACGTCAGGAAGCGGAACATTTTATTTTAATTCCAAAGGTGACGTCACAAAATTTTCGGCATTACGTTATAAAGACAACGAACCAGATGCCAAACGACACAAATGGGAAATGAACATTACGGACTATAAGATATTTGAAGCAATAAAAGTTCCTGCAAAAATGACCTCGACTTGGAAACTCGACAAAGAAGATGGACTTGGTTGAAAATGGAAGTAACAGACATAAAATATAACAAGAATGCAGTCATGAACAGCGGTTTTGCGTGAGGCGGGGTAACACGAAAACTTAAAATTTTACTTGTATTAAACATTTGTAATAAATCTAACTTTGTGGTCAAATAATACTCCAGAATGCAGAAGCCAAAAACGTTACAAGCCATTTTAAGATGAAACACTACATAACAATACTGATTGTAACAATGGGATTTTTGAGTGCTCATAGCCAAGAATCTAATTTTGTGATTAAAGGAGAAGTGATTGCTTGCTCAGACACAAAAAATAAACCGAGCGGATACATATACTTATTAAAAGATTCTGTCGTAATAGATTCTGCCTCTACTTATCATCAAACCCTTCTCGGAAATATTTTCTGTACAAATGGAAAATTTAAATTTAAAGGGGTGCAAAATGGGACTTATCAAATAATGTATGATACCTATTTTGACACCCAAGATTTCCCAACATTTGAGATTAACGGCTCTGATTTGAAAGGTATCAAGATTTGTTATGACAAACTACCTGAAAGACTTTATAAAGAAGAGACTATTCTGGATAGATTGGGAATAAACGATACTCTGTTCATCAATGTTTATATTGCTTCTGGTGGAGAATTTGGTGGATATGATGAAGGATTTTGGATAGTAAAGGGGCAAGATGGATTTAGAGGTAGATTTTTTAGTCTTCCTAATACTTACTCAATACAACAAGATACGGCAAAAGTAATTGCTAAATATAAAGACAATATTGCTGATATTAAACCCATTACAGAAGATATTGTTCTAAGCCAAAGCGATGTTTTAAAAATCAAAAAATTCTTAATTGAGATAAATCACTATAATGACGATTGGATAAGCAATGCGCCTGAGCACTTTTTGATTTATGGAAAAAATGAAACGATTTATCGTATAAAAAACAATTCTCATTATCAACCATATATTAACTTGAGAAAATTGATAAAAACGTCTCACGGACTATAAAAAATTGCCGGTTCAGTAAGTTCTTCAAGGTTATAGCCCGCTTAAGCTTTTTGTGTAACTTGACAAGAAATCGATCGCACTCAGCAACTTTTCATAACGCAAAACGTTAGTGGCAAGTATAGAGAACTACTCAACAGTTTAAAATCTACGAGAACCAAAATGAGCATTGACAAAAACAAAATTCTGAATAATATTTGCTATACCGAACGTGTTTACGACCGTATAAACAAAAAACTAAAAAGCAATTTTTCAAAAGCAGACATCGAAACAAATCTTTTTGTAACAATACTGAAACCCCTATAAACAACTTTGAAAAAGTAGGGAAGAATTTCTACATTTCGAACATTAAAAAGAACATTAAAATAACAGTCAACTCAAATACATACAGAGTTATAACAGCTGATAAAATAATAAAATGAAATAGCCATAAGCCAAGTTGCATACCAACCGCGAATGATAAAGGCTATTCCATGTGACCATTAAAAACAGCCGCAAAGCGGCGAACTAAATATTAACACATGAAATAGCCATAAACAAGGTTGCATACGCAACCGTGAATGAATAAAGGCTATTCCATGCGACCATTAAAAACAGCCGCAAAGCGGCGAACTAAATATTAACACATGAAATAGCCATAAGCCAAGTTGCATACCAACCGCGGATGATAAAGGCTATTCCATGTGACCATAAAGACAAAATTAAATATTAACACATGAAATAGCCATAAACAAATTTGCATACCAACCGCGAATGAATAAAGGCTATTCCATGTGACCATAAAGAAAAAATAAAAAATATACACATGAATAACGGATTTAAAATAATCGGAATAGCAATCCGAACGACAAACAAAGACAATCAAGCACAGCAAGATTTAGGGAAACTTTGGGGGCAATTTTTTGCTGAAAATATCTTAAACAAAATACATAAGAAAGTTTCTAATGAAATCTTGGTAATTTATACAGATTACAAAAGCGACTTTACACAAGATTATACAACAATAATTGGAGTTCAGGTTTCATCACTTGATAAAATTCCAAAAGGATTAATCGGACGTGAATTTCAACCCGACAATTTTCAGAAATTTACAGCCAAAGGTAAAATGCCAGATGCAATTGTGGATACCTGGGTTGACATTTGGAACAGAGACAAAGAATTGAATAGAAAATATACTTACGATTTTGAAGTTTATGGAGAAAACTCTCAAAACGGAGAAAATTCAGAAGTTGAAATTTATATAGCAACAAAATAACCAAAACACCTGCCGCTAACAAGGATTGCCAGATCAGGGCTGAAGTTATAAATTCACGGTTAGTGCTTCTATCATCGCAAAAACGAATTTTATTCGTTTTGACTCGCCTTGGTGCTAAATCGAAACATTGCGCTTCGATTTCCCGCCTTCGGCAATACCCAAACCGTTGACCAAATTTTCCACACGTTGCGTATTTCACTTGCCAAGGGGCTCAGTTCAACACGATGCTTGACCGAAATTTATTCGCAATATTTTTATTTTATTTTTGCGCTCATGAGATCGCTACGCTTAGTTGGTTCCGATTTTTTACGGGCTTTACCTTTGCTCAAACTTCGTTTGGCAAAATCGCCCTCAAATCGGAACTTCGTCAAGCGCAACCGTTAGCGGTAATTTTATGGAAAAAGTAACCGCAAAAAAAAGCAATGATTTTTTGTTTATTTTTGTCAAGTGGAAAAGAATGGCCAAATAGAAATAAAAGTTTCCGGAAAAATTGGAAACGTAGATATTAATCCCGATAACTTTGATATTCGGGAGATTATTTCTATTCTTGAAAATGTTGATGACTTACTTTATAATGGAGATAAAAAAAATAGACCTTTAATTTCTTATGATATTCAAGAAGGTTCTGTTAGAAATATTTTTAAAACAAGCATACAATATATAGTAAGTTTTAATGCAGTTTTAGGATTAATTTCTTCAACTAACTCAATCGATTATTTAGATTTAGGAACCGCAAAGGCAATAGAAAATTTGCAAGATTTAGCAAAGAAAAAAGACTTTGCTTTTGATATAACCACTTCTTTAGATAAGACTAACAATATTCATATTGACAAAAATACTGACTTCAAAAGAACTGAAGCAATTTGGGCAGAAGCAGAATTTTATTTTTATGGAAAGGTTACAAATGCAGGAGGAAAAGACAGAGCGAATATCCATTTGCTAACTGATGAGTATGGAACTGTAAGAATTCAGACACCAATATCTTTCCTAGAACAACAAGAAGAAAATATTTTATATAAATACCTTGGAATAAGGGCAAACGGAAAACAGCATTCTGAAAATGGAGATATAGATTTTACAAATTTAGATTTTATAGAATTAATAGACTATAATCCCATTTTTGATGAAAACTATCTACAAAACTTAAGAAATAAAGCAAAAAAATCTTGGCTTTCAAATATAAATGCTGATGATTGGTTAAGACAACTTAGGGAAAGTTATGAAAGTTAGTAGTGGCGTATTATTGGATACAAGTTTTTTCATTAGATTTTTAAATGATGATGATCCATTGTTTGAAAATGCTATGAATTACTACAAATACTTTTTGACAAATGAAATCAAAATGTATATTTCAACTATTGCAATTGCTGAATACTGTGTTGGCGGTTCCATAAATGAATTACCTTTGAGAAACCTTGCTATTCTTCCTTTTAATTTGAACCATGCAGTGAAAACAGGAGAGATTGCAAGAATTGTTTTTACAAACAAAAACAAACTTCAATTGAAAAAAAGAAATATTATTCCCAACGATTCAAAATTATTTTCTCAAGCAGATGTAGAAGGAACTATCAATTTCTTTTTGTCTTCTGATGTTGAAAGCAAAAAAATTTATGAACTCCTGGAAAGTGAAAATCAAAAACTAAACTTCAAATTTATTGATTTAAAAATTCCACCGAACGAATTTTTTGGTTACTTGGATTTAAGATAAAAAACTTCCGCTAAAGTGTTTTGGCAAAAAACGGAGTAAAATCTAACGAAGTGGTTTGGCAAGCCAATACTGTCTTTAAGAACTCATTTAGCAGTATCCGCAAAAATTTTTCTTATTTTTTGTATTTTAGTCAGCAGAAAAATTTTTTGCTCAGGTTCGGTTTTTCTTTAAAAATGTTTGCAAAGCAGCCCGCCTTTGGCAATACCCAGAACGTTGACCGAAACAACAAGTTTAGAATTGGCCTTTTAATTGGCATGAATTTAATAGCAGATTAAAAAGAGATCGGCTTGGCAACCATTTACGTTATACTTCCTGATTTTAG
>NZ_JAOTPL010000031.1:0-17695 GCF_025631005.1 Haoranjiania flava | reverse complement strand
TGACAATAATATGAATGATAAAACAGCTCACCTGGCTGAATCATTAAAAAGTTATAAAACAAAGAGATGAGCCGAGACCAACCGGAACAACAATCAAGAGCTAAAAACAAAAATCGCCTGAAGGCGATTAAACTTATATAAAGCCGGCAGCTTCCCTGCAAAATGTACAACATGCTGGTATTAGCGCCTTATGCAGGGCTTTACCGCAAAGTGCCAAAGCAGCACAAGATTACTATTTAAACCTTGTGCTGCCGTGGAATGCTGGTGTTGCTGGTGGTTAACTTTTTGCTATCTTCAGACACATGTTACTTCAAATAATCCAGAAAGTACTGGGCTATTTTTTTATTGAGATTTACCCTGTCCCTGCCCATCACATTGTGTTCATGTGCAGGATAAACAGCATAGTCAACCAGCACATTTGCATCTGTGGCTGCTTTCAGAAATGATAAACTGTTTTGCATTACCACAACAGGATCAACGTCGCCGTGTATCATCAGCAACCTGCCTTTCAGGTTCTTTGCATTCTTTATCAGGCTTGTTTTTGCATAGCCTTCGGGATTTTCCTGCGGCGTATCCATGTAGCGCTCGCCGTACATTACTTCGTAATACTTCCAGTCAATGACCGGGCCGCCCGCAACGCCCGCTTTAAAAACATCTGGGTAGTTTGTCATCAGGGATGTTGCCATAAAGCCTCCGTAGCTCCATCCGCTTACCCCGATGCGGTTTGCATCTACATAAGGCAGGGATTGCAGGTATTCAACGCCTTTGATCTGGTCTTTCATTTCTTCCTGCCCGTTCTGGCGATGGATCACACTTTCGAATTTAAAACCCCTGTGTGCAGAGCCGCGGTTATCTACCGTAAATACAATAAATCCTTTTTGTGCCAGGTAATAGTCAAACAATCCTGTGCCGCCAAGCCAGGAATTTGTCACCATTTGTGCATGCGGGCCTCCGTATACATAAACAATTACCGGGTATTTTTTTGAAGCATCAAAATCATGCGGTTTAATCATCCTGTAATACAGGTCTGTAGTACCATCGGCAGCTTTTATAGTGCCGGTTTGCATTTCACCCAAAGCATAGTTTTGCGCTGCAACCGGGTTCTTTGCAGTTAGGATGTTTTTAATGGTTTTTCCTGAAACGTCCAGCAGGTCTATATTTCGGGGAGTAGTATAGTTAGAGTAATTATCTGTAAAATATTTTTTATCGGGGCTTAGCGCTACCCTGTGCGTACCGGGTTGGCGGGTAAGCTTTGTTTCTTTGCCCGTCTTCATATTGTATTTATACAAATGCCTTTCCAGCGGACTGTCTTTGGTAGACATTACATAAAAATTTTCTTCCTTTTCATCAAAGCCAATAAAATCAGTAATGATAAAATCTCCTTTGGTTAATTGTTTCAGCAACTTCCCTGATGTGTTGTATAAATACAGATGTGTAAATCCGTCGCGCTCGCTGAACCATAAAAACTGGTCGGGTTTTGTTTTCATAAACACCATGTCGTTCTCGGGCTCTACCCATTTATCGTTGCGCTCTTCAAACAAAGTAGCCATGAAGGCTCCGGTGTTTGCATCGTATTTATTAAAGCGCATATGGTTCTGCGCGCGGTTGAGTTCTGCAATGTAAATAAACCTGTCAGACGGGTCCCAGCCGATGTGGGTGAGGTAATCGTTCTTGCCGCCGAAGGGTTTTATGTACATGGTTTTGCCGGTTTGCAAATTGTAGATGCCGAGGGTTACCTCCTCGCTCGTTTCGCCAGCCATCGGGTATTTGATAGTTTGTAATGCGGCAATACGTTTGGTAACATCTACCAGCGGGTAATCTGCCACCATCCTTTCATCTTTCCTATAGTATGCAATGGCATGGCCGCTATTTGACCAGAAAGTGCCTTTGTTGATGCCAAACTCCTGGCGGTGTACATAGTTGCTTGCGTTTACAATGCCTTTATCTGTATCATTGGTTACCTGTGATACTTTTCCATCAGCCTGCTTTACAAAAAGGTTATTGTCTATGGTATAGGCAATGCTCTTTGTCTTGGGATGAAAATCAAGATTGGCAGCATGCTTGTCATAATCAAGTTTGTGGGTTATTTTCCTGGTGTTGATGTTAAACATCACTTCATAGTTGTCAGTTGTAAACTTCAATACTTCGGGAGATTCCCAGCTATAGGTGTAGAAATATTTCAGGGAAGGTACTTTTTCATTTGCCAGCGGGCTGTTGATATCATTTACGGTGAGGATGGTTTGTTCTTTACCTGTGAGAATGTTGTGCTGTACCAGGTCTTTCAGATCTTTTACATAAGTAAAGTGTGTGTTATCCTGCCATTGCATGCCCGTTTTATCCTCAGGATTGAATTGCCTGCCTCTGCCAAGCGTTGCTTCTTCAAGGGTCATAAGCTTTTGCTGCGCAACAGCGGGAACGCTGCATATGATCAGCCAAAAAAATAAAAATAAATTTCTGTACATGGTTTATTGTGGTTTTAAAATCATTTGAATGTGTGGAATGCCGTCTTCAGGATAGATGTCGCCCAATGGTTCGAAGCCGATTTTTTGGTAGAAAGGAATGGCATAAACCTGTGCGCTGATTTGAATACTGTCTTTACCAAACAGCCTGTAGCACTCAGCTACAGCCTTTTCCATCAGCAATTTACCAAGGCCTTTTTTTCGATATTCTTTTGGATTTACTACCCGCCCTATAGAAATGCAATCATAAGAAATACCTTCCGGCAGCAGGCGCGCATAGCCCGCAAGTTCATCATGTGCATACATCATTAAATGCTGTGCTACCTTGTCTTTGTTGTCCATATCCTGGTAGGCACAATTTTGCTCTACTACAAAAACCTCGCAACGCAATTGTAAGATGTGGTACAACTCTTCACAGGAAAGTTCAATAAAAGATTTACAAACAAAGCTAACGTCCATTTTACAAATTTAATTTCCTCAACAGCATTCGCCAAAAATGATTGATTTTATTGTATTTGAAAAAAAATGTTTCTTATGTTTGCGTATTAAATTTTTCACTCATGTCAGCATGGTTATTACTCATCATCATTTTCATTTACTTCGGAATTTTATTATATGTTGCCTGGAGAACCGGCAAAGGCAGTAATAACGACAGTTTCTTCATCGGTAACCGCAACAGCAACTGGATGCTCGTAGCCTTCGGCATGATCGGTACGTCGCTCAGCGGGGTTACTTTTGTTAGTGTACCTGGCGCTGTAGGAAAAACCCCTAATCCCGACCAGTTTCACTATCTTCAGATCACTATCGGCTACCTGATTGGTTACCTGGTGATAGCTTATGTACTGCTGCCGCTCTATTACCGGTTAAAGCTTACATCTATTTACGGGTACCTGCAACACCGTTTCGGGCAGACCTCTTATAAAACCGGCGCCTCTATCTTTATTGTTTCCAGGCTGGTTGGCTCTACAGCAAGGCTTTACCTGGTGGTAAATATTCTGCAGTTCATTATCCTGGACAGGCTGGGCATTCCTTTCTGGATTACTACATTGATGATCATTATCATGATCATTCTTTACACCTATGAAGGCGGTGTAAAAACCATTGTGTGGACAGATACCTTGCAGACTACCTGTATGCTTGCCGGCCTGGTGATCTGTACATTCTATATTCTCAATCACATGGATCTCGGCTTCGGAGAAAGCCTGACCAAAATGTCGCAAAAAGGCTTAACGGAAGTGTTTGACATGAATCCCGACAATAAAACTTTCTTCCTGAAACAAATACTTGCAGGCGCTTTTATTACCATTACCATGACGGGCATAGACCAGGAAATGATGCAGAAAAGCCTTTCTGTAACCCGGTTGAAAGACTCACAAAAAAACATGGTAACCCTTGGCTTTATCATGCTGGGTGTGCTGGCCTTGTTCCTTTACATGGGCGGTTTGCTTCATTTGTACGGGGATGCCGAACATGTAGCTGCTACCGGCGATCTGCTGTTCCCCACCGTGGCTGTTGACCATATGCCTCCGTTTATCGGCATCATTTTTATCATTGCGCTGATCTCTGCTTTGTTTCCCAGCGCTGACGGCGCTATGACTGCGCTTACATCCTCTTTGTCTATTGATATATTCGGCCTGAAAAACAGGAACGACCTGGATGAAAAAGGTAAAGAAAGATTCCGCAAAAGAGTACACCTTAGCGTAGCGCTTACGTTCATCATCATGGTGCTGATCTTTAAATGGATCAATGACAACAGCATGATCGGGCTGATATTGAAGCTGGCAGGCTACACCTACGGACCATTGCTGGGCCTGTTTGCATTCGGTATTTTTACCAGGAGAAAAGTTAATGACAGACTTGTACCGTGGATATGCCTGCTGGCGCCGGCCCTTAGCTTCGTGGTAGACAAATACCAGCATTTTTTATTTGGTGATTTCCAGATCGGGCTTGAGCTGCTTATCCTTAACGGCCTGTTTACGTTCTCAGGCCTCTGGCTGATCTCTAAGAAATCAAACGGCGAACCTGAAGTGTCAACCATTGTAAACCCGTAGCATAAAACCTGTTTTAATGGAACTTGTAAATCCACTGGCTGAGCGGTATGCTGAAAGGTTTACTTCCCCCGAAGATGAACTGCTGGCAAGAATAAACCGCGAAACCTACGAGCAACATACACATCCGCACATGCTGAGCGGCCATGTGCAGGGAAGGTTTTTATCTTTTATCAGTAAAATAATGTCTCCTCAATATATTTTGGAGATAGGTACTTTTACCGGATATTCCGCATGCTGCCTTGCAGAAGGGCTTACTGAACATGGCGCATTGCATACAATTGAGATACGTGAAGAAGATGCAAAACTGGCTAATAGTTATTTTGCCGAGTCAGCATACCGAGATAAAATATATGTGCATAACGGGGATGCCCAAGAAATAATATCCACATTGCCCCATAAATGGGACATTGTGTTTATAGATGCTGATAAAATAAATTACCTTGCATACTATCGGTTAGTTTTACCTCGTTTAAGTGAGAGAGGGATTATCATTGCAGATAATGTATTGTTTCACGGCGACGTTTTAGCCGATGAAATAAAAGGTAAAAACGCCAAAGCTATTGATGAATTTAACCGGTTTGTACACAACCAGGCCGACACAGAAAATATTTTACTCACTATCAGAGACGGACTATTATTAATCAAAAAAAGATAACAATGAAGTTAATAAAATCGCTGGTTTTATTATTGTTATTAACGTCATACCAAACATTTGCTCAGCAACAGGACCCAAAGGTGAAGAAGTACATTGAAACGTACAAGCACATCGCCATGGTGGAGATGGCACGTACCGGTGTCCCGGCGTGCATTACGCTTGCACAGGGCATACTTGAATCGGCAGCGGGCGAAAGCGCACTGGCCACCAGGTCCAACAATCACTTCGGCATAAAATGTAAAACGGAATGGACGGGCGCCAAAACCTATCATGATGATGATGCCAAAGACGAATGCTTCAGGGTGTACAATAACGTGGAAGAATCCTTTATAGATCATTCCGATTTTTTAAAGAACAGGCCGTTTTATAAAGACCTGTTTACCCTTCAACTCAATGACTATAAAGGCTGGGCTTATGGCCTGAAAAAAGCGGGCTATGCTACCAATAAAAATTATCCTGCGCTGCTCATTAACCTGATTGAAAGATATGCGCTCTATGATTATTCCAGTGAAGTGATCGCTAACTATGACATGTACAGGACACTGGCGCTGAACAGGAGCATGAAAGCCGATGACTATCATGCACTGGCTAAAAATGCCGTAAAATCTGATAAGAAAGAATTCGTTGAAAAAGTAACAGTAGTTGCTGCTCCTGCTGTAACAGAGAAGAAAACTGAAAGCAGATACCCCGAAGGATTTTTTACCATTAACGGCTGCAAGGTATTTTACGCGCCGGAAGGCTTATCGCTATACGCATTTGCCACCAACAGGAAAATGTCTTACGCCCGCTTGCTGGCGCTCAACAACCTTACCAACGAGGATGTGCTCACCAAAGGCATGCTCGTTTACCTGGATAAAAGAAAAAGAAAAGGTGATAAGCAGGTACATGTAACCAGCCAGGGCGAAACCCTGAGAGATATTGCTTTACAGGAAGGCGTACGCCTTGAAAGCCTGGTGAAATACAATAAGATAAATGCAGACAGCCGTATTGCAGCGGGTCAGCAGGTTTATCTGCAAAAAAGAGCTTCGTCTAAAATTAATGTGCTAAATTAGCGCAAAATTTCAGTATGGAAGGCATTCAGGTACATGGTAAGAAATTTGTCCCCTTTATATTTGAAGAAGACATAAAGCAGAAAATAAAAGAAATAGCCGCGCGCATCAACCAGGATTATGCGGGCAAAAATCCTTTGTTCATAGCTATACTGAACGGCTCTTTCATGTTTGCCGCCGACCTGCTGAAAGAAATAGACATAGAAGCAGAGATAAGTTTTATTAAGCTTGCCTCTTACAAAGGCACCAAATCTTCGGGGCAGGTTTTAACCGCCATCGGTCTTGATACAGACCTGGTTGGCCGTGATGTGATCATCGTGGAAGACATTGTAGATACCGGTAAAACCCTGCACGCTTTTATTCCTCAACTGCAACACCAGAATCCAAGGTCCATCAGGCTTGTAACCATGCTGCACAAGAAAGAAGCCACTACCTTCCCTGTGCCGGTAGACTATGTATGTTTCGAAATCCCTGATAAGTTTGTGGTAGGCTACGGGCTGGATTACGATGCGCTGGGCCGCAACCACAAGCACCTGTACCAGTTGGAAGAATAATCTTACCGCTGTAAAACTTTCAGCATGAGACAGCGCTTACTTTTTACCTGCTTCATCTTTTTTATTATGCTGCAAAACGTGCCTGCCCAGGAAACTATTCCTTTATATGAAGGCAATGTTCCAAATAACCGGACGAATATACCCAACATTGAAAAAAGCGAAGTTGGTGATGACGCAATCACACGTGTGCATAATGTGTCTATTCCTACAATTTCCATTTACAAGCCCGAAGTACAGGATCCGCGGGGCATCAGCATAATAATATTCCCGGGAGGAGGTTACCATATCCTGTCCATAGACAAAGAAGGCTATGCAATAGCTAATGCATTAAATGAAATGGGCATTACAGCATTTGTTGTGAAATACCGGATGCCTTCTGAAACAAGCAATTTAAACCCGGCAATTGCGCCGCTCATGGATGCGCAAAGAGCCATTCAGTTGGCCAGGCAACATGCCGATGATTGGGGAATAGATCCTGCAAAAGTAGGTGTGCTGGGGTTTTCAGCCGGCGGACACTTAGCCGCAATGGCTGCTACTCTTTTTGACAAACCCGCTATTGAAAATAATAACCATGTAAACCTCCGGCCTGATTTCAGTGTGCTTGCCTACCCTGTTATCACTTTCGAGGAAAACTTTACCCATAAAGGTTCAAGAAAAAATTTATTGGGCAAAAAACACAGTGCAGAACAGGCAGCTTTATTCTCCGCAGAAAAAAATATTTCATCGTCCACTCCCCCAGCTTTTATATTTCATGCATTGGATGATGCTGCTGTACCTGTTGAAAATGCAATGATGTATTTCAATGCGCTTCGCCAATCCGGGGTAAAAAAATCAAAGTTGATCGTATACCCGGAAGGCGGCCATGGCTTTGGCTTACATCTACCCTCCCGAAATGAAAAATGGATCGAGCGCCTGCAAAGCTGGCTATCGGTTTTATACCCGTGATCCTCTGTTTTATTTTTATTGGATAAAGAATTTTTTAACAGTGCGAAATCACTGCAAGTCATTTATTTACATAACTTCATCTCCTGATTTTCAAACAATTAAAACTAAAAAATTATGAAACTAACTAAAATGTTGCCTGCGCTGATCCTGGCAGGAAGCCTCGTAGTGGCATTACCGGCATGTAAATCAAAAGTAGACGATACCGCTGTAAAAGCCAACGTAGAAAATGCTTTAACCTCTGCTCCCGGCGTTACGGTTGATGTAAAAGACGGCGTAGTAACCCTCAGCGGCGCTGTTGCCGACGATGCAACAAAAACCCAGGCTGAAAGTGCGGTAAACGCTTTAAAAACAGATGCTAAATCAGGCGTAAAAAGCGTGGTGAACAACATTACCGTTACCCCGCCTACAGTTGCCGTATCTCCTGATGCCACATTGCAAACCGGCGTGGCTACTGTTGTAAAAGATTTCCCCGGCGTAAACGCTACTGTTGCCAACGGAGTGATTACCGTTACAGGCAGCCTTGAAAAGGCAAGAGTGCAGACTTTAAAACAGGCCTTAGACGCCTTGAGCCCGCAAAGAACCGATATGAGCCAACTGAAAGTAAAATAATTATTTCAACACTAAAACTATATGATAATGGCATTACAGGAAAAATATAAAAGCCTGATAGATACTGCAAAAGCTTCAGGCATAGACGATCTGCAGGTAGCAGAACAGGGCGGTGTGTTGCACATCAACGGTACTGCACCCAACGCGGAAGTAAAGAACAGGCTGTGGGATATTTACGGCAGCATTGATCCGAATTTCCTTACAGGAGATGTGGTGATGAATGTAAAAGTAGCTACGGCAGTGGCAGGCAGCAAAGTACGTGTGGAAACCAATGAATCGAACCTGAACATCAGGAAAGGCCCGGGCACAGATCAGCCGGTTGTGGGCAAAGCAGCTAAAGGAGAGGTGATCACGCTGGTTGGCAAGGCCAATGACCAATGGTGGCTGGTGCGTACAAACGACGGTGAAGAAGGCTATAGCTATGCGCAATACCTGACACCTGTAGAATAAATCTATTCAATACAAAAGAGGCTGTCTCAAAAATCTGAGGCAGCCTCTTTTATTTGGTAAAGGATGATAAAATTTTGGTCGGGCCTTTTTTAAGCTTTTAGTTTAATTTTAATGAATTCCCAATGTTATACCTAAAAAGTATTATCTTCGTCCACAATCAAAATGATCCTATCTTAGGCTCTTCCTAAAATCATGTAATCCACGCTGTGGTTGAATCTATGGAAAATTAGGTGTAATAAAAACCCCAAAATCGCATAAAATATGCGCAAAATGGGTAATCAATATGTTACACAAATGTAATAAAACTTGTATTCACCCACCGGCAGCTCGCCAATTAGCAGCATTTTTATAATAAACCGTTAGGTCAGTTGTATCAGGCCATTCCTTTTGATGGGTTAGCTTCCGACATACCATTCCAAAACTCATACAACCGAAATGAAAACCTTTTACACCGTTGCCAATACCGTAAGAAATAACATGGAAAATATCCTGAATTTCTTCATTAACCGAAATACAAATGCAAATGCAGAATCCTTTATCTAAGATTCCGGAGGAATCCAATCTGTGTAGAATTTCAAATCATTGCCGGTGCGCTTCGCAGGAGCGCTATCTCACTGTATTCACAAAATCCTTAAAGCCTTTTCAAAAATAAGCAGCTCCTATAAAGATGACTATACCGCTCCTACGGAGCGGGAATAATTTACAACATTTTGCTACGCAGATTGTGCTCCTACGGAGCAAACAATTTTTATACAATAATTCCGGAAAAAATCAAACCGTGTAGCTCCTATAAAGATGACTATACCGCTCCTACGGAGCGGGACTAATTTACAACATTTTGCTACGCAGATTGTGCTCCTGCGGAGCAAACAATTTATATACAATAATTCCGGAGCAATTAAACCATGTAGCTCCTACAGAGATGATTATACCGCTCCTGTGGAGCGGAACTAATTTACAACATTTTCTACACAGATTATGCTCCTGCGGAGCAAACAATTTATATACAATAATTCCGGAAAAATCAAACCGTGTAGCTCCTATAAAGATAATTATACCGCTCCTACGGAGCGGGACTAATTTACAACATTTTGCTACGCAGATTATGCTCTTTCGGAGCAGAAATATAGCTTATAATTTCTCCAATTTTTCTATACAACAATGATTTTACGAGCACACCCTTTTATCTAAGATTCCGGAGGAATAGAATCTGTGTAGAATTTCAAAGCATTGTTGGCGCGCTCCGCAGGAGCGCTATCTCAATGTATTCACAAAACCCTTAAAGCCTTTTCAAAATAAGTGCGTCTTTCTTTTGTTGCTGCATTACATCCACTTCATTAAAACGCCTGCTATCAATTTCATTTTGTATCGATTCCCTTCTTAATCCACACGTAAAATTAATGACTGAAACTGTGCGGTTACAAATTATTGCCCCGTACGTAATTTGCTCGGGCCGATCATGTTTTGCGGATCAAGAATTTCATCTAACTTTTCCTGCGAAAGCAAATTATGCTCCAGCACCAGTTGATACACCCCTTTACCTGTTGCCAGGGCTTCTTTGGCTATTTTAGTGCTGTTTTTATATCCGATGTATGGATTGAGCGCTGTAACAATGCCAATGCTGTTCATGATCATACTGCGGCATACTTCCCGGTTAGCAGTAATACCGTTGATACATTTCTCAATGAGTGTATCGATGGCATTTTGCATCAGGATGATGGACTCCATAATAGACAGGCCCAGTACAGGCTCCATCACATTTAGCTGCAGCTGGCCGGCTTCTGCAGCGAATGTAACCGTAAGATCATTACCAATCACTTTAAAGCATACCTGGTTTACAACTTCCGGTATTACCGGGTTCACTTTGCCGGGCATAATGGAAGATCCCGGCTGCATAGCCGGCAGATTGATCTCGTTTAACCCCGCGCGCGGGCCTGAAGAAAGCAAACGCAGGTCATTGCAGATCTTTGAAAGCTTTACAGCCATTCTCTTCAGGGAAGAAGAATAAATCACATAAGCGCCTGTATCCGGGGTGGCCTCAACCAGGTTAGGCGCCGAAATAAACGGCTGTTGTGTTAGTGCAGCCAGGTTTTCTGCACAAAGCCTGGCATAGCCGGGTAAAGCATTTAAGCCTGTGCCAATAGCCGTTGCGCCCATATTGATCTCTAAAAACAAACGCGCATTACTGTTAAGCCTTGCCACCTCTTCTTCCATATTGGCAGCGAATGCCTCGAACTCCTGGCCTAACGACATTGGTACCGCATCCTGTAGCTGGGTTCTGCCCATTTTCAGTACGTCGGCAAACTCCTTCCCTTTGGCTCTGAATGCTTCTACCAGGCGCTTAACATACTTTACCAGCTCTGCGTTCATGTTGATAAATGCCAGCCTGATAGAGGTAGGATATGCATCGTTGGTTGATTGCGAAAGATTCACATGATCGTTAGGGGAGCAATACTGGTATTCTCCTTTTTCGTACCCCATGTGTTCCAATGCAATGTTGGCTATCACTTCATTTACGTTCATGTTTACTGAAGTACCTGCCCCGCCCTGTATCATATCTATGGGAAACTGGTCATGATACTTTCCTGCTATTAATTCTTTGCAGGCAAATGCTATTGCATTGTAGATTTTTTCTTCCAGCACGCCCAGTTCAAAATTTGTTTTGGCTGCAGCCAACTTTACCATGGCCAAAGAGTTGATGAAAACCGGGTAGCCGGACAATCTTGCGCCGGATATCTTAAAATTGTCAATGGCTCGCTGGGTTTGCACACCGTAATAAGCTGCTGCGGGTATTTGCAGCTCTCCCAGCAGGTCACTCTCTTTTCTATAGTTACTCATAATAGTATTTTTTGGTGAAAAAATTTTTTTAAAATGGTTTTATCCTGTAAATCATGCCTAAAGATACTCTGTTGGTGTTATGATCTTTAAAAATGTCGCTATTGTTTTGTTTCAGGGCATCGGCAAATGTGTATTTGCGGCCTACATATACCAGAAACAGTTTAAGGTCTTCTTCTTTAAACGGGCGATGCTCAATGCCGGCAAAATAGCCGTAAGCCTTCCTGAAATCTTTTCCAAAATTATCATCCTTGGGCAGCCCTGCAGTTTCGTACATGCCTTTTACAAAGAAATTCCATTTATCTGCAAAAGGAAGCTCTGCTTTGGCAATGAAAGTGTTGTAATCCACATCTTTAGCTACTGCATTTTTTTTGTAATACTGCGTAGTATAGCCGGTGGCTATCAGGCTCCTGTCCATATCATCATCAGAACGCATGTAATCAACAGCCAGTTTAAATGCAGGAAGGTTCAGCTTTGTACCTATCGCAATTTTTTGCGTATTGTATTTCTTAGCTTCGTGTTCTACACCGTAAGACCACCTGGTTTGCAGTTTATCATCCAGCATACTTCCGTTCCAGTTTACGATATAGGTCATCGGTGACCTTGCTGGCTCAATTCCTGAATTGATGAGCATTTCCGCGCCGTATTCATCTGCTATTCTATTGTTCCTGGTGTCAGTCACCTGCAGGTTTATCTCATGGTTTTTGGCAGGACGGAATATAAAATTCGCACCGAGCATAAAGTTATCCATGTACTCGATCATATCTGAATATTCATAGATGTCAATTGGGTTCAGGTCAAATTCAAAACCTCCCCAGGCCAGGCATTGTTTACCAAATATCATTGAGAACTTATCGCTGGCGTTATACCCTACGTACATCATGTCGGTAGCCTTAGCGAGATTGTCCAGAGACTGGGCATTGGTGGCTTTATTGAGCCTGTGGCGGAAGCGGTAAAATACGTTGTTTGTAAGATTGCCCCTGATCTCCAGGCGCAGCTGCCTTGCCTTAAACTCAGTAGTAGTTTCATCGTTGGCATTAACATCAAACCCTGCCTGCATATTGAAGTAAACGTTGAATTTATCTGTTTTACGCTGTATTGATTCCAGTTTCTCGTAAACAGATCTCAGGGAATCTTTTTCCCCCTGTGTGTAGTGAAAGTCAGGATTTTCCTGGGCAGCAGCCATTAAGGGAAGGCCGCATACTAAGCCTGTAATTATATTTTTTAAGCGCATAAATGGGTGTTTAAATGTATTAATCATAAAAATTTCGTTCAATAAAAAGCATAGGATTTCCGGCTCCGTTTTATGAGGAGTTTTTCAGAATGCAGGAACACAAAAAGAGCCGGGGCTAAATCACATTAATATTCGTTAAAGAATTCCTGTATCTTCTTCCAGTCTTTTGTTTGTGTAAGGGCCAGCATCAGCAGTACGCGCGCCTTTTGCGGGTTTAAAAACTGAGAGGCTACAAAATGATATTTGGCATCATCCACTTCTGCGTCCAGAGTAGTAGCGCCGGTAGGCACGCGGGAAGAGCGTACAAACTGTATGCCCTGGTTCTGTGCTTTAACTGCCAGGTCAAAGATATCTTTATACAAATTACCGTTACCTACGCCTGCACTTACAATACCGTCAAATTTAGCCTGCATAAATGCCTGCATTGGCAGGGCAGATGCATTGGAATAATTATAGACAATACCTACTTTAGGCAACTGGCTCAACCTGGTGACATCAAATACTGAATGAATGGTGTGTTTTTTCTCCGGCATATTGTTAAAAAACACTTTACCATTGTGAAGATATCCCAGTGTGCCGTAGTTCGGATCCTGGAAAGTCTGTACTCCTGTGGTATTTGTTTTAGTCACGTCTTTGGCGCTCAGCACAGCATCGTTCAGGCAAACCATTACGCCTCGGCCTTTAGAGTTTCTGTCAGCGGCAACCTGTACGGCATTGTAAAGGTTCAATGGCCCGTCTGCGCTCATTGCTGTGGCGGGGCGCATAGCTCCTACCAGTACCACAGGCTTGTCGCTCTTTACGGTGAGGTTCAGGAAGTAGGCTGTTTCTTCCATTGTGTCGGTGCCATGTGTAATTACTATACCGTCATACCCTTCTTTATTCAGCAGCTCATTGATCCTCTTGGCCAGCGTGAGCCATACTTTATCATTCATATCCTGCGAACCGATCTTTACAATCTGTTCTCCGGAAATGTCTGCATTGTCTTTGATCTGTGGCACAGCCTGTATAAGCTGGTAAATACCTAATTCGCCAGCAGTATAGTTGCTTTCGGTAGCAGACTTACTTACTCCGGCGATGGTGCCACCTGTAGCTAAAATCCTGATCCTGGGTTTCTGCGCCTGCACATTTATGGTGATGAGCAGGAGGAAAACGGTAAGTACAGATGTAATCTTTTTCATTGTTCTTTATTTTTTATATGGATGAATTAAATAAAACTAATTAGTAAATAACCTGTTGCCAGCGCCACTATGGTGGAGACAAAGCCTGGTATCTGGAATGAATGGTTCAATACATATTTACCAATCCTTGTGGTACCTGTCCTGTCGAAGTTAATGGCAGCTACTACAGTGGGATAATTGGGTATAAAAAAATAACCGTTCACCGCAGGATACATGGCCAGCAATGCCCAGGGCGATATGCCCAGCGCTATGCCCAGCGGGAACAAGGTGCGTACTGTTGCCGCCTGGCTGAATAAAAATATGGACATAACAAACAATGCCAGCGCAAACAAAATATCATATTTAGTGACAATGGCCTGTATACCTTCTTTGAAAAAAGCAAGGTTGCCCTGGAAAAACGTATCTCCCAGCCAGGCAATACCAAAAATGGCTACCAGCGCCTGTATACCGGCAAGAAATACATTGCCGTGTACCGCTTCGGCCACATTGGCTTTGGTGAAGATAAATATCAGCCCGGCTACGCTCATCATTACAATCTCAATTACTTCCGGCATACCCAGCTTTGTGGCTACGCCATCAATCATAAAAACAGGTCGCAGGCTTTCAACGGATCCGAACAGCACTACCATCACCACACCGGACAAGAACAGCAACGCAGACAGCTTAGCTTTTTTATTATTTTTAATAGCTGACCTCTGGTCGTTGTCTGCTATGGGTTTTATCAGGCCTTCTTTTACCCTGCGTATATACTCAGGATCTTTTTCCAGGTCTTTACCGATAAAATTAGATACTATAGCCCCGGCCAGCACGCCAATTAGAGTTGCCGGTATGCTGATCATCATAATATTTGCAAGAGTTATACCCTGCCCGCCCAACAGTGCAGGCGTAAGGAGCGCGGCAGTTGCCGCCGAAATGGGGCTGGCAGTGATAGCCTGCTGTGAAGCGATTACGGAAATAGCCAGCGGCCGCTCAGGGCGCACTTTACTCTTGGTGGCTATCTCGGAAATAATAGGCAAAAGAGAATAAGCAATATGCCCCGTGCCGGCCAGAAACGTAAAAATATAACAGACAAAAGGGCCCAGGAAAGTAATGGCCGACGGGTTGCTGCGTAATATGCGCTCCGCTATATATACCATGTAATCCAATCCTTTAGCAGCCTGTAGCGCCGCCGCTGCAGTAATTACCGCCAGTATCATCAGCATTACGTCAATAGGCGCCTCACCCGGTTTAATGCCGAAACCAAACACCAAAACCGCCAGGCCCATCATGCCAAAAATACCCAAACCGATACCTCCTACCCGGGCGCCGATGAAAATGGCTGCAAGCACTACTAAAAATTCCAGAAGAATGATTGTCATGTATCTTTATTTAAAGCAAAGGTAAATCGGATATTAACTAGATAAATATCTTGCATGCATTATCATCTTACAGATAAATGTGTACTTTTGTCGTCACCTGTGTGAAATGCATGGATGAATAAAGTGAAAAATTGTATATTCAAGGGTAAATAATTTATGGAGCAAATTTTAAAAGAACCTCTTTTTGAACTGTTAAACGCCAAAGAAAAGCTTATTGTACGTTCAAATTCCTCCCTGCTCACTTTTGACCATGATGAAACTATTTTTAAAAAACACGGCATTGCTCATTTTATTTACCTGGTAAAGAGAGGGTATATAAAGTTGGTTCATGAAGGTTTGTATGATATTGCTGTGAAAGGGGAATTTATCGGCCTTGATTATTTGTTTACACAATCCAGGTTCGATTTTTCTGCCATTGCGCTGAAAGATGCGGAAGTATTGCAGATCAATGCAGACGTATTCAGAAACCTGATGCCTAAAAATCCTAATTTCTTTGCAGGCATTTTCAACGAAACCAACAAACATTCGCGCAAAATTATCAGCAGGCTGCTGAATTACCGGAATAAAAATGTGCCGGCAGTACTGGCTCAATTTTTACTGGAATATTCTAAAGAAAACATTTTCTCTATAGGCCTTACCCGCAAAGAAATAGCTGAGCTCACCGGCTACTCGCGCGAGAACATTACCAATACCTTAAAGAGGCTGGCAAATGAGGGCTATCTTACTTTACATGACGATCGTATAGTGATTGCCGATGCACAACGGATGAAAAGATTATATGAGGTAGGTTGATGCTTCAGGCTTCTAAGTAAAAATGATTAACACTTCTCTATACTTAAATTACCTGTACCTTTACTGCACAATAATATTATTTTGTATATGAAGAAGCATATTGCAAACGGGTTTACCCTGCTGAATCTCCTTTTCGGCTGTATAGCTATTCTATACATTTTACACCCGCTCAAAACAACAGATGCTGCTGGTGACCAGTGGCAGCATTTGTCGCAACAGCTTTCTTACGCCTCGGTGTTTATTTTGCTCTCGGCTATTGTGGATTTTTTCGACGGCTTTGTGGCCAGGCTGCTCAACAGCGCTTCTGAAATGGGCAAGCAGCTTGATTCACTGGCCGATACGGTGAGCTTTGGTGTTGCGCCATCGCTTATCGTGTTTCGCTACCTGGAATTAATCCTTTCAGCTGATTTTGCCCCTTATACCGCTTTCCTGTATTCCATTCCCGCTTTCCTAATTGCCTGTGCGGGCGCTTACAGGCTGGCGCGTTTCAACATCAGCACGGCCAGCAGCGTAAACTTCCAGGGCGTGCCTATCCCGGCGGCAGGTATGCTCACGGCATCGTTCCCTTTTATTTTTATCAGCGGTAAGACCGGCTTGCTGTCAGGTGTGTTTTCATCGCAATGGTTTTGGTACGGTTATATTGTTGTGATCAGCTACCTGATGGTGTCTTCACTGCCTATGATGAGCCTGAAATCTAAAAGCATTTCTGTGAAAAAAGATTTCTGGAAAATATTGCTTGCTGTAGTGGCGGTGGTTGCAGCTTCCTTGTTTCAGTGGCTGGCGGTGCCGATTGTATTTATGAGCTATGTGATCCTTTCTGCGGTGATGCTGCCGCGCGAACAACATTAATGGTTTTAAAAAAAAGCTGACAAATCATTGCCTCGTAACCTTGCGTAACCCTTACGCCCTTTGGTTAAAAATTTTTTACCACAAAGATCAGAAACACCATGGGCACAAAGTTCTGAAAATCTTGGCGCCTTGGTGTATTCATGGCCATAATAGTGCTCTGAGTGCAAACCCTTGTGCACCTTGTGTTTCAGGTATTTTTAAACCACCATGTGCACAAAGAAGGCACAAAGTTCTCAAAATCTTTGTGACTCGGTGCATAAGAAGCTTATTAAAGTTTGAATAGCCGCTAACCTTGCGTTAAGCTGTCATAATAAATTCACCCATGAAATAGCCATAAGCAAGGTTGCATACCAACCGCGGATGAATAAAGGCTATTCCATGTGACCATAAAGAAAAATAAAAAATATACACATGAAATAATCATAAGCCAAGTTGCATACCAACCGGGAATGAATATGGAATCTAAAAAAATGGTTATTCCATGTGGCAAACAGAAAAAATTAAATATTAACAGATGAAATAACCATAAAGATTAGGAATCTATACCAATCGGAATGAATATGGAATCTAAAAAAATGGTTATTCCATGTGACAACTGAAAAACAAATAAATTATATACACATGAAATAGCCATAAGAATGCTGCATACCAACCGCGGATGAATAAGCTAATTCCAT
>NZ_JAOTPL010000030.1:0-19275 GCF_025631005.1 Haoranjiania flava | reverse complement strand
AGCATAGATTTCAAAATATTAATTTCCAAGCGATCCTTGTACTTTAAACATTGCCTGCAATTAGCAGGGAAAATTTACTTCAGCAGATAGGTAACACCTTCACGGGCTATTTCTGTATTTTCAAATACCTGCCTGGCCTCAGATTCAAAAGGTTCAAGGAATTCATATTTACTGCTGAAATGGCCTATCAGCAAGCGTTTGGCATTTGCTCTTCTGGCTATAGTAGCTGCCTGCTCCGCCGTGGAATGAAAACGTTTAAAAGCTTTCTCTTCCATATCTTTCAGGTAAGTAGATTCATGATAGATCATATCGGCATCAGCAATATGGTGCAGGAAACTATCGGTGAATAAAGTATCGGCACAATAGGCATATACTTTTCCTTTAGGCGGATCAATGGTGAGTAGTTTATTCGGAATAATATTTCCCTCTGAGGTCATATAATCCTCGCCCTTTTTTATGGAATAGTAAGCAGCAGTAGGGATAAGATGTTTTTTCACCTCTTCAATATTCAGTTTCCTTAGCTTTTGTTTTTGCATGATCGCGAATCCCCAGCATTCTATACGGTGTTTTACCCTGAAACATTTTACGGTAAATGTATTGCTGTGAGCAATTTCCCCCTCTTCTTTCAAAGGGTAGCGGTGAATGGTATAAGGGAATTCGCTGTCTGCCAGCTGCATCTGCAGGTCAATTAATCCATACAATGGCTCGGGTGCAAATAAATGCAGATCATCTTTTCTTCCTATCAGTGCAAAAGAATTCAGCAGGCCGATCAGACCGAAATAATGATCGCCATGCAGGTGGGAAATAAAAATATAATTTATTTTGCTTCTTTTAATCTTATACCTGTGCATCTGCATTTGCGTGCCTTCGCCACAATCCAGCAGTAATACCTGGTCGTCGATATAAACAGCCTGTGAAGTAGGATGCCTTGTAGGCGTAGGTATAGCAGAATTATTTCCTAATATGGTGACACCGAACATATAAAAGTTTTTTACCGTAAACAAAAACTGTTGCCGACCAGTATGATCTGCAACAGTCTCTGATAAATCATTACGTTCTATGGCATAATGATAGAAGATTTTCCCGGGGCTATATCTACCAGCTCAATATCGAAAGTAAGGTCTTTGCCTGCCAGCGGATGGTTGGCATCCAACAGCACAGTATTTTCCTTAATTTCTTTTATTACTACCTGGAATGTTTGTCCCTGGTCGTTGCTCATTTGTAGTGGCATGCCTACCTGCAGTTGAGATATCATGTCGGCAGGGAATTGTTCTTTAGGAAACTCCACCACCTGGTCTTCAGAAGCCTGGCCATAAGCCTGGTCTGCCGGTATATTTACTGTTCTTTTTTCACCAATTGCAAGCCCTGTAACACCTTCATCAAATCCCGGTATCACCTGTCCGCTACCCACTTCAAACTCAAGCGGCTCGCGTCCTTCACTGCTGTCGAACGTAGTGCCGTCCGTTAATTTACCGTGATAATGAACTTTTACTTTATCACCTTTCTTTGCTGTTTGCATAAAATAGTCTTATTTTTATGGAAAGGTAATCATTAATTTTTATTATTGTTATATCGCACTGTTAATATCAACCTATTTAATTGTCAATCATTCAACTACATAATTTTTAACATGAAATAACCATAAAGATTAGGAATCTATACCAACCGGGAATGATAATAAAGAATTAAGGTTTTGGTTATTCAATGCGGCAAAAAAAAATTAAATATACACACATTAAATAGCCATAAGCAAAGTTGTATACCAACCTCGGATGAATAAAGGCTATTCCAGGTGACCATAAAAAATTAAATATATACACATGAAATAACCATAAAGATTAAGAATCTATACCAACCGGGAATGAGTATTGAATCTAAAAAAATGGTTATTCCATGTGACAACTGAAAAACAAATAAATATACACACATGAAATAACCATAAAGATTAGGAATCTATACCAACCGAGGATGATAATAAAGATTAAGGTTTTGGTTATTCCATGTTACAAACAGAAAAAATTAAATATTAACACATGAAATAGCCATAAACAAGGTTGCACACCAACCGCGAATGAATAAAGGCTATTCCATGTGACCATAAAGAAAAAATAAATAAATACACATGAAAAATTTACTGGTTCTCATTGCAGCAATGTTTATTATAAACGGATGCATCTCTCAGCAAGCTTTTCTCCCGCAAAAAACAACGGGTGAAATTTATCCCGGAGCTTACCAAACCGAAATGTACTTACCCTTACTGAAAGGAAAACGTGTAGCTATTTTTGCCAACCACACTTCAACCATTGATAAAAATCACCTGGTAGATTCGTTACAAAAACTCGGTGTGAACATCATAAAGATATTTGGGCCTGAACATGGTTTTCGCGGTACTGCCGACGCCGGAGAACATGTGGCCAGCTATACAGACAAAGAATCGGGTATACAGGTAATTTCATTGTATGGCGGCAAAAGCAAACCATCCGCTGATGACCTCAAAGATGTAGACATCATGCTGTTTGACCTGCAGGATGTAGGCGTGCGTTTTTATACCTACATCAACTCAATGCAGCGTTTTATGGAAAGCGCTATCGACAACAGCAAGCCGCTGATTATTCTTGACCGCCCCAATCCGATTGGTTTTATGATCGACGGCCCGGTGCTCGACCGCAAATATACCAGCGGCGTAGGCCTGCAACCTGTGCCGGTAGCGTACGGCATGACCATGGGAGAATATGCACGCATGCTGATCGGTGAAAAATGGCTGAAGACAACCAGGGCTTACGACAACAACATTGACATACAAATCATTCCTTGTAAAAATTATACGCACCAGAGCCGCTATGTGCTGCCGGTAAAACCTTCGCCGAACCTGCCGGATATGTCTTCGATTTATCATTATCCCTCAACTTGTTTTTTTGAGGGAACCAACCTGAGTGAAGGACGCGGCACTGATCATCCTTTTGAAATATTCGGTCATCCGAGCCTTCCAAAACACCTGTTTTCTTTTACACCGCGCTCAACAGACGGCGCTAAAAACCCTAAGCTGAAAGATCAGCTTTGTTATGGCTGGAACATACACGGCCAGGCACCTCCCACAAGAATTGAATTGAAATATCTGCTGGAAGCTTACCGCCTGTTTCCCGATAAAACTAAATTCTTCCTGCAATCAAAATCAACTGCGCCTGAAGCACAATTCTTTAACAAGCTTGCGGGTAATGACCAGCTGATGAAGCAGATGATAGCCGGAAAATCTGAAAAAGAAATCAGGGCCTCGTGGAAAAAAGATCTGGAAGTATTTAAAAAAATAAGAGCTAAGTATTTGTTGTATGCAGATTGACGCGCTCATTGAACTCGGGATTGCAATTCTGCGATTGAACTTCCGGGCTGTTCGACATTTGCATGATGAACCGGGCTGTTCGACATTTGCAATGTCGAACCATTATCGGCGGATTTTATAATCCGCACATAAAGCAAATCAGGATTTGCAAATCCCGCGATTGAGCTTCCGGATTGCAAATCCGGAAGAGCATTAAAATTTTAAGCAGTGAAGCTAAGGCTTGGTGCTGTTCGACATTTCCAATTTCGAACCATTATCGGCGGATTTGTAATCCGCACGTAAACTAAATCAGGATTGTAAATCCCGGGATCGGGCTTCCGGATTGCAAATCCGGAAGAGCATAAAGAGCAATAAAATTTGAAACGGTGAAGCTAAGGCTTGGTGCTGTTCGACATTGGAAATGTCGAACCATTATCGGAGGATTTGAAATCCGTATCTTACTTATTGGACAAATAGTTAGTAAAGCAATTAAAAGTATTTCTCATAAAATATAATTCTATGCCTTTTGCAAACGTAATTAAAGATCAAGGTGCTGTATACTTTGTTACTTTTACAGTCCATCAATTGGCAGACGTATTCACGAAACAATTGTATGTTGATGTATTGATTGATAATCTAAATTATTGTATAAATCATAAAGGTTTGCAGGTATTTTGTTGGGTAGTCATGTCAAACCACTGCCATATGATCGTCCGTTCAGAAAATAACCTCAGTGATGTTATACGTGATTTTAAGAAGTATACTGCAAAAACGATTTATAAGGCTATAGAAAAGAATAACAGAGAGAGTAGAAAAGAATGGCTGCTGAATGTATTGAGCTACGAAGGCAGAATATGGTTTTGGGAAGAAGGTTATCATGGAGAAGAGATTTTTACACGTTCATTTTTTGAAACTAAGTGCAATTATATTCATCAGAATCCTGTAAGAGCCGGCATTGTAGAAAAAGAAGAAGAATATCTAAGGAGTAGCGCAGGCGAATTTTATGGAATTAGGAAAAGTAAAGTTCAACTGAGCGATTATTGATGATATACAGCGCTATTCGACATTTGTAGAATCCTGGTGCTGTTCGACATTTGCATGATGAACCGTTATCGTCGGATTTATAATCCGCACGTAAAGCAAATCAGGATTGTAAATCCAGCGATCGGGCTTCCGGATTGCAAATCCGGAAGAGCATAAAATTGAAGCGGCGTAGTTAAGATGCTGGTGCTGTTCGACATTTGCAATGTCGAACCATTATCGGCGGATTTGTAATCCGCACATAAAGCAAATCAGGATTGCAAATCCGGAAGAGCTTCGGCTCTCTAAACTCTTAACAAACACAAATAATTTTTCGTTACTTCATACGAAAGTGTGCGGTCTATCAACGGGCTTTCCACTTCTGAAATATCTTTTACTTCTCCCGTTTTTGAATATATATTTATTCGATCATCTGATGGCTGGTAAAGGGTGTTAGAGGTTTCGCCTGTGAAAATAAAGTAATGTGCATCCTCCGATGAAATGCCCGTCTCGCGGATGATACGCTGTTTTTCTGCAGCAATTTTCTCTTCATCGAATGCTTTTGCACGTACCACACATTTAAATAATTTTCTCTCAAGCAGGTTGTTACTCAAGGTAGACAATACCTTATCATCATGGCGTGACCATTTCTTAATGGCATAATCAATATCCGTATCATCCAGGCAACAGAACAGCTCGAGTGTTTCTTTTGTCATGATGCCATCAAATTCTCCCAGGAAAAAATCTAGCGGGCCATGCACACGTATTTGCTCATCGTCCATGGAAAATATTTCCCTGGCGCGTTCCAGGATCTTTACCAGCATTTTTTCAATTCCTAAAACTGTTTTGTGAAGATACACCTGCCAGAACATTTGCCTGCGTGCAATTAAAAATTTCTCTACACTATGCACACCCTTTTCTTCAATCATCAGCTCTCCTTTATGCACCGTAAGCATTTTAATGATCCTGTCGTAGCCAACAACGCCTTCATATACACCCGTGAAAAAACTGTCGCGCGAGAGATAGTCAAGCCTGTCCATGTCCAGTTGGCCACTGATGAGCTGATGCAGGAAATGTTTGTGGTATTGGCCTTTGAATATATCAATGGCCAGTGATAAATCTCCCTGCATCTTGCTATTCATCAATTCCATGATCATTGTACTCAATTCTTCATGATGCACTTTCTTTACCACGTTGCTTTCAAGTGCATGCGAGTAAGGGCCGTGGCCAATATCATGCAATAGGATGGCTGCCTTTACAGCCAACTCTTCATCCTGCGAAATAGCAACATCTTTTAGCTTCAGCTCCTGCACAGCCATGCACATAAGATGGTATGCGCCCAGGGAATGATGCAGGCGCGTGTGTACTGCGCCGGGATAGACATAACTGGCCAATGCCATTTGCTTAATCCGGCGCAAACGCTGGTAGTACGGATGATTGACTATCTGAAATATCAACGGATGGTCAATGGTAATGAAACCATACACCGGATCGTTGACTATCTTGCGTATTTTCATAAATTTTACTGCTTGCTCTGCGCATCAATAACGGCAAGTGTTGCAAGGTTTACAATCTCGCGCACGCTTGAGTTCATCTGCATTACATGAACAGGCTTATCAAGTCCTAACAAAACAGGGCCGACCATTTGCGCCATCTTCAGGCCCCGTAAAGTTTTGTAAGTGATTTTCGCAGACACCTGGTCAGGGAATATCAATACGTTTGCCGGCTGGTCAGTCAATTTTGAGAATGAATAATTCTTTAACCTCTCAGGATCCAGGGCAGTATCTGCCTGCATCTCTCCGTCCACAATTATTTCGGGATGATCCCTGTGCAGGATAGCAACTGCTTCTGCTACTTTCTTAGACACTTCAGCACGGTTATAGAAATTTTCAATAGACAGCATAGCTATCCTTGGCTCCACAGATAGAGAACGCACGGCTTTGTCTGCCATTCTGGTAATATCCACCAGGTTCTGTGCTGTAGTTTCCTCATTTACAGATGTATCGCAGAGGAATATAGGTGTTTTGCCTTCTGCCAGCAGCATTACCATACCTGCAAGCACCTGGTCGTCTTTATTTTTGTCAACAACCGTCTCAATGGGCTTCAGGGTAGATTTATAGCTTTTAGCATAGCCGATCAGCAAAGCATCTGCATCGCCCATTTCCACCATCAGCGGGCCAAAATAATCTCTCTGGCTTACAAATCTTTTAGCCTTGTATTTTGTGATGCCCTGCCTGGAGCCTTTCTTCCAAAGATAGTCTTCGTATTTTTGCCTGTTTATTTCCTGGCTTTTATCGCTCGGGTCTACGATAGGCGCGTCAAGCTCTATACCGTATTTCTTCATAGCCGCCTTGATTTCTTCTTTCCAGCCGAGTAAAACCGGTTTGGCTATACCCTCTTCTTCCAGTATCTGAGCGGCTTTCAGTACAGCAAATTCCTCTGCATTGCTCAGCACCACACGCTTTGGATCCAGGCGTGCCCTGTTCTGGAAGGCCCTTAATAATTTTTCGTCCCTGCCCATCCTGTTGAGCAGCAGAAGTTCATATTCTTCCCAGTCTTCTATGTGCTTTCGTGCCACGCCACTGTCCATTGCGGCTTTTGCAACAGCCATGGAAACCCTGGTGATCAGCCTGTTATCAAAAGGTTTTGGTATAAAATAATCTTTACCGAAATTTAAGCTTTTCAGATTGTATGCCATCAATACCATTTCCGGTACCGGTTCCTTGGAAAGGTCTGCCAATGCGTGTACCGCTGCGAGTTTCATCTCTTCATTAATACCTGTAGCACGTACGTCCAGCGCGCCGCGGAAAATGTAAGGAAAGCCCAAAACATTATTCACCTGGTTGGGAAAATCGCTACGTCCGGTTGCCATGATCACGTCCTTGCGGGTTTTTATAGCAAGGTTGTAATCAATTTCCGGATTGGGATTGGCCAGTGCAAAAACAATAGGATTTTTGCTCATGCTTTTCAACATATCCGGCGTAAGCACATTTGCTTTTGACAAGCCAACGAAAACATCCGCATCGCTGATCACTTCTTCCAGTGTATCTGCTTCTGTATTGGAAATAAAAAATACTTTCTCTTCGGTAAGCCCTGTACGCTTTGTATTAATGACTCCCTTAGAGTCGCACATGATCAGGTTTTCTTTTTTTAAGCCTAAAGAAAGATAAAGTTTAGAGCATGAAACTGCCGCGGCGCCTGCACCGTTGACTACAACTTTTGCTTCTTCAATTTTCTTACCTGCTATTTCCAGCGCATTGAGCAAAGCTGCTGCAGAAATAATGGCTGTACCATGCTGATCGTCATGCATCAGCGGGATAGGCAATTCTTCTTTTAATCGCTTTTCAATATAAAATGCTTCGGGAGCTTTAATATCTTCCAGGTTGATGCCGCCAAATGTAGGCGCTATGCTTTTTACAACATCAATAAATTTATCCGGATCTTTTTCATTGATCTCAATATCAAAAACGTTGATGTCTGCAAATATTTTAAAAAGTAATCCTTTGCCTTCCATCACCGGTTTGGAAGCATCTGCGCCAATATCTCCCAAACCTAGTACTGCCGTACCATTCGAGATCACAGCTACCAGGTTTCCTTTGCTGGTATAATCATATGCCTTGCCAGCATCTTTATAAATCTCCATACAAGGCTCTGCCACGCCGGGCGAGTATGCCAGGGAAAGGTCTCTTTGCGTACCATGTGGCTTTGAAGGTACAACTTCTATTTTCCCTGCAGGATAATCACTGTGATAATCTAAGGCAGCATTTCTTAACTGCACATTTTTTTTCTCTTTATCTTCCATTCTGTTTTTTTAATTTCAAACAAAAATAAAAAATAATAACCGAATGGCTTTATCTATATGGTTTATTAACTTATTGGTATTTTTGCGGCGATAGCTTTTATATTTAATTAGCACTCCTCAAATTTTTGCTATAAAATGAAACGCGCACTATTTCTCTCCGCAATTGCACTCGTGATCATGAATGCATGCCAATACGATGAAAACAAAAGCACTGCAGGCTCTCCTGCAATAACGCAACCATCAAATACTACCACGAATACGGACAACGCCAGTTCAAAAAATTTTCCCTTCACTAACTTTACGCAGCTTGAAATTGGCGCAGCATTTAAAATAACCCTCACACAAGCTCCTGAGTTCAGCGTAGTTGCAAACGGCAATACAGAAGACCTGGAAAAAATCAATATCAGAAAAGACGGCAGCACACTTAAAATAGGCATGCAAAACGGCGCCGCTACTGATCATGCGGTTATTGAACTTGTAATTACCATGCCCAATATAGAAGAACTTGAAACCTCCGGAGTTGTGGAAGTAACAGGTACAAACACTTTTACCGGAAACAAATTATCTCTTGACCTCTCAGGTTCCAGCGCTATTAACATAAATATTGATGTACAAAAGCTAAATATAAATGGCTCGGGAGCAACAGAGCTAAACATGTCCGGTAAGGCCTCGCAGCTAAAGCTTGAGCTGTCGGGTACGGGAACGGCCAGCCTCATTCAACTCGCCGTAAACCATGCCGGCATTGAAATGTCCGGAGCTACCTCGGCTCAACTCAATGTTGCTGAGCGCATGCAGGCAGAAGTGTCCGGGACTGCAAATATTGTTTACAAAGGCAACCCCTCTGTTACTCAGGAAGTATCCGGAGCAGCGTCCATTAAAAAAATATGATTTTTATTAAGTATTTTTGCGCCTCATTATGGACAACATTCTAACTCAGATAGCACAATACAAACAGGAAGCGTCTGCATTTACCGCCGCCAACGCAGAAGCTGCCGAAAACTTTCGTATAAAATATTTAGGCACAAAAGGCATTCTTAAATCCGTGATGGGTGAAATGAAAAATGTGCCCAATGAAAATAAAAAACAATTCGGCCAGACTGTAAATGAATTGAAGTCTTTCCTGGAGCGCAAACATGCAGAACTTAAAGCTGCATTTGAAAGCCGCGAAACAGCATCCTCCGGCATGGATCTTTCCCTGCCCGGCGACCCGGTATCAGTAGGTACACGCCACCCGCTGACTATCACCAGAAACCGCATCGTTTCTATTTTTAAAAGACTGGGCTTTGCACTTGCCGAAGGGCCTGACATTGAGGACGACTGGCACAACTTCGGCGCAATGAATCTTCCCGAAGACCACCCTGCGCGGGACATGCAGGACACTTTCTACATCAACCAGAACCCTTCCTGGCTGTTGCGCACACATACAAGCAGCGTACAGGCGCGCGTGATGGAAACGCAGAAGCCACCCATTCGTGTAATATGCCCGGGGCGTGTATACCGCAACGAAACTATCAGCGCCCGCGCGCACTGCTTCTTTCACCAGGTAGAAGGGCTGTATATCGATGAAAATGTAAGCTTTGCAGACCTGAAGCAAACCCTCTACTTCTTCGTAAAAGAGATGTTTGGCAACGATGTTAAAGTACGTTTCCGTCCAAGCTATTTTCCCTTTACCGAACCCAG
Source organism: Haoranjiania flava (assembly GCF_025631005.1). Taxonomy (NCBI): domain Bacteria; kingdom Pseudomonadati; phylum Bacteroidota; class Chitinophagia; order Chitinophagales; family Chitinophagaceae; genus Haoranjiania; species Haoranjiania flava. The sequence goes on along the minus strand of NZ_JAOTPL010000030.1, from coordinate 9,457 downwards.
CGCAGAGATGGACATCAGCTGCCGCATCTGTGAAGGCGAAGGCTGTAATGTATGTAAACACACAGGTTGGGTAGAAATACTGGGCAGCGGCATGGTACACCCCAATGTGCTTGAAAACTTTGGCATTGACAGCAACAAATACACAGGCTACGCATTCGGCATGGGCATAGAGCGTATAGCCCAGTTAAAATACAGGGTGAATGATCTGCGTCTCTACTCTCAAAATGATGTACGCTTTTTAAAACAGTTCACAGGAGCATTATAATTTAATTATAAAAATATCTTATATTTGTTATTGCTAATTGCATCTTTATGGATATGTTTATTAAATTCATCAGGGAATCTGTTTTTCTTACTGATGAAGAAGCGTGTCTTATTCGTTCAAAATTGCAGATACGCAAATATAAAAAAGGCACAGTCCTTTTTAAGAAAGGTGAAGTATGTGATAAAGTACGCTTCATTAACTCTGGTATTTCTCGCACATTCAGCATAGAAGACGGCGAAGAGATCACTATTGTTTTTGAATCCTCCACAGACATACTGATAGATCTCTACAGCGCATCTAACAATACGCCTGCAACGCTTAACGGCCAGGCGCTTTCAGACCTCGAATGCATTGAGTGCCTTTACGAAGACTGGCTGAAACTTTATGAACAGATACCGCGGCTGGAAAGGTTTGGAAGGCTTATGACAGAAAAGTTTTTCTTCCAAATGCTTGAACTGCGTGAAGATGAGAAAAAACCTCTGAAACGAAGGTACATGGAACTATTGCAGCACAACAATGAACTGTTGTTACAGGTCTCTCAAAAGCATATAGCTTCTTTTCTGCGTGTGCAGCCCGAAAGCCTGAGCCGCATTAAAAAAGAAATTTTCAAGAACACTGTCAATAATAAAAAAAGCACACCCTGTTAGTGTGCATTCCGTAAAGTAGTTTTGCCTGAAATTATTTTACAAAAACATCCTTGATCTTCTCGCAGAAGTTAGATACAATCATTTTCTCAGCCTGGTGTATCATATTTTTAAAAGCTACATCGTTGCTGATGCCGTGAGCAATAATCACCGGCTTATTTACACCAAGCACCGGAGTGCCTCCATAAGTTTCATAATGAAAGTTCTGGATGTAAGCATCGTTGCTGAAGCCGCGCTTGCAGGCAATCTCGTAAAAGGATTCAGCCATTTTCAGAATGATATTTCCGGTAAAGCCATCACAAACCATCACATCTACTTTTCCGGCAAAAACATCCCTGCCTTCAATATTGCCCGCGAAACGTATGAGCTGGTTATTTTCCAGTAATGGAAAAGTACCCAGGGCCAGGTTGTTTCCTTTTTCCTTCTCTTCACCTACGTTCATGAGGCCTACGGAAGGACGCTCGATATTTAAAACGTGCTTTGAATATAAAGAACCAAGAATGGCAAACTGGTTGAGCTGTTCAGGTTTACAATCAGAGTTTAAACCTACATCCAGCAACAGGCTTGTACTGCCGTTGAGCTGAGGCACAAAGGTAGCAATGGCAGGGCGTTGTACGCCTTCTACCGCTTTTACCGAATACATACTGCCAACAAGCATAGCGCCGGTATTGCCCGCGCTGATGAAAGCATCTATTTCACCGGTAGTGAGTAAATGAAATCCAATACTGATAGATGAGTGAGGCTTTTCTTTCAGAGCTTTTGTAGGGTGCTCGTTGTAGCCTATTACCTGTGGAGCATCTACGGTTTGTACGGCAGGGTGATCTTTCAGGCCGTATTGTTCCAGCAAAGGCAGTAAAGCCTCCTTTTGCCCCACGCAAAAAACCGAACAATTATTGGGGAATTCTTTCAGGTAAAGCGCCAGGCCTTTTACTGCTTCAATGGGCGCGAAGTCGCCGCCCATCATGTCCAATCCAATATTCATATCCGGTACTTTTGAAAATTTTTATTACAAAATTGCTGAAAGCACATCAGCGTAAATTACGCTTTTTTCGGAGCCTGTTCGGCTACAACTTTCCCTTTGTAGTATAATTTTCCTTCGCTCACATGCGCACGGTGGCGTGTGTGCAATTCGCCTGTGGTACTGTCTTTGCTAAGTGTTACGGTCTCAGCGTTGTAATGCGTTCTTCTTTTAGCACCTCTCTGGTGAGAATGTCTGCGTTTAGGATTTGGCATATCTTAAATTTTATTTTTTGTGAATTATAGAAAATAACCTGCGTGATTATTTTGTGTATTGAACTATTGTTTTAATTATCTAAACCTTTTAATTTATCCAGGTCTTTCCAGATAGATTTATTACCCTTTGCCGCTTCTTCTTCCATCTTCCTGAGTTTTTCCAGCACTTCATTATTGCATTGCGGCCCGCCTCGTTCGCTCTCATCGCACTCCCGCTGATTGGGTATACTCAGGTTTATAAACTCATAGATCCAGTTGCTGAGATGCAGATGGCTCTCCTGGTGTCCTATGTAATAAATATCAGGGTCATCCTCTGTTTCATTCATCTCATCCGGTGTCTCCACCATTTTCACCATGATATTAAATTCGTCCCAAAGATTGATCTTAAGCGTATTGCCGCATATGTCGCACATCACATCTACCGTTCCGGAAATATCAAACTTCAGGCGCATCAGGCTTGGATTTTTTTCCAGCTCCACGTCTACTACAGCATGGCAATTAGAAAAATCCTGCGGCTTATAATCTGCAAAGAACTTGTCCGTTATCTCATATTTAAACGCATGAGTACCGGGTTTCAGCCCAACGAAGGGTATCTCATATACATGACGGTTACTCATAGGTCGAAAATTAGGCTTGCAAAGGTATGCAATATTTAATAAAATTTCAATTTTATTTACTTTATAAGGATTGCAAGCGTTGTACCTTCATTCTCTTGAGGTATTCAGCCGGACTGAATCAATAAATCTCTATCTTTGAACATCATTTTTTTAACTCAATTTAACTATCAGGTATGCAAAAACTATTCTCTTTTGCGCTTTTACTTTTTATTTGTTTTTCAGTTTTTTCCCAAAGCAAAATATCCGTGATCCCCAAGCCGGTAAGCGTGGTGGAAAATCCCGGCGAATACGTTTTACCTAAAAGTATTTCCGTAAGCGCTCCCGTAAATGCAGCATTGCGCAGTACTGTAGACATCTTAAGAAAAAAACTATCCGTTGCCACAGGCTACCAGACCGTAAGCTCCACAACAGGCAATGCTACCGTAAATCTTATTTTAAACAAAACAGCTGACAAAACGCTGGGCGATGAAGGCTATAAATTATCTGTAAACAACGCAGGCGTAAAAATCGTTGCCAATAAACCGGCCGGCATCTTTAACGGCGCACAAACACTGCTGCAATTGTTGCCCGCAGAAATAGAAAGCGGCAAACAGGTAAAAAACATCAGCTGGAGCATGCCGCATGTGGAGATCACCGATTATCCGCAAATGAAATGGCGCGGGTTAATGCTCGACGTTTCCAGACACTTCTTCACGGTAGACGAGATTAAAGGTTATATAGACCAAATGGCTAAATACAAATTGAATACCCTGCACTGGCATCTGACAGACGATGAAGGCTGGAGAGTAGAAATAAAATCCTATCCGAAGCTCACCAGCGTGGGAGCCTGGAGGGTACCTATGGAAGGCAATTTCGGGCAGTTTCCTGCACCGGGTAATGAGCCTAAAACTTATGGCGGATTCTACACCCAGGAGCAGGTCAGAGACATTGTAAAATATGCGCAGGAAAGATTTATAGATATCGTGCCCGAAGTAGATATGCCCGGCCATAGCATGGCTATCATTGCTGCTTACCCCGAACTTAGCTGTACATCTCCTCTGCCGCAAAACTACCAGGTGCGTGCCGGGGAAAGCTTCATTGACTGGAACACACATACACTGCATGTAGATAATACGCTTTGCCCTGCCAACGAAAAAGTTTATTCTTTTATCAATGATGTGGTAAGAGAACTTGCACAACTTTTCCCGTACGAATATTTACACATCGGCGGAGATGAAGCCTTTTATACTTTCTGGGAAAAAAGTGATGCTGTAAAACAATTAATGAAAAGAGAAAACCTGAAAACCTACAAAGAAGTTCAGGGATATTTTGGAAGACGTGTAGAAAAAATTGTAAATAGTTATGGCAAAAAAGCAATCGGATGGGATGAAGTACTGGAAACAGGTGTAAACAAGTCAACAGCTATCATGGCCTGGCGCGGCAATGGCGATCATGGCATTAAGGCTTCCAACCTGGGGCATAAAGTAATCATGTCTCCCGCTAAATACACCTATATTGATTATATGCAGGGAGATAAAGTAACCGAACCTTTGGTATATGCTTCTTTACGCTTAAATGAAGTGTATAAATTTAACCCTACACCTGCAGGAGCAAATGCCGCCAACATTCTGGGCGGGCAGGCAAACCTGTGGACAGAGCAGATTTACAATATTCGACAGGTACAATATATGACCTGGCCCAGAGGATTCGCATTGGCAGAATCTGTATGGTCTCCGCAGCAAAGCAAAAACTGGAAAGATTTTGTAAGGCGTACAGAGGATCATTTCAACAGGCTTGATTTTGCTAAAGTAAAATATTCTCCTGCAATTTATGATCCGGTAGTAAAAGTAAGAAAAGCAGGAAAAGGTAAAATAGCAGTAGAACTCGTGCCGGAAATCGAAGGGCTGGATATTCACTATACATTTGACAATTCCACCCCGGACAACTACTATCCTAAGTACACGCAGCCGCTTACTTTCCCGACAGGCGCTGAAAAACTACATGTAATTACTTATAAAAAAGGTGAAGATAAACCAGCGGGAAGACTGTTGATACTGACATTGGAAGACCTTACCAAAAGAGCGAAATAATATTGAGGCTATTACTGATCTGCATACTGGCTGCTAATTGTTTCGCGGCCTGCGCTCAAACACCTGTAATCAAATGGAGCGCAGGCCGCAAACTCACGTGGAACGACTTCTCACGCTTATCGGATTCTGCCTTACCCGGCAATAATGATGCGGTTACACACACTTACTATGCACATACCATTTTGGTAAAAAATAACCGGCATCGTAAAACGGCAAACATACATTTATACACAGGTTTCAGCAGGAACTCAGCAGTGAAACACGCTATATTTGCTTTGCCCGAAGAGAGACAGGACTCATGAGCAAAAACATTTTGACCTTGCAGAAGTTTTCCGGCGTGCAATGATGCAGGATATGAGCAGTAAAAAGTTTACCCGCAACTACAAAGAAGAGATCAAAGCCATCGTTGCAAAGCGCCAGCAGGCATTCAACAAAGAGCAGCTTCTTTACGACAGGGAAACACAGCACGGCATGAATAAAGCGGCACAGGTATTGTGGAACAATGCTATTGCACAGCAGCTCACCAACAGCGGAAAATTTGCCGCAACGAACATTACCATACAGATTCACCAGGAATAAAACAATAGAATCTTGCACAGAATGAAACTCTAAGCGATGGACAGCAACATTAAGTTTGAAAAATTTACAGCAAACGACTTCAGCCTTTATTTTGAATTAGTAAATGATGAAAAAGTAATGGCAATGATTACAGAAAGAGCGATTGAAAAAAACGAGGCTGAAGTAGAATTTGAAAAAATAATCAAAAATAACAACGTTGATAAAAATTGCGGAAACTTTAAAATTATAGATACTAAAACCAACAGGTTTTTAGGATTGGCTAAACTTCAAATCCAAAATGAATACGACAAAGAAGCTGAGCTGGGATATATGATATTACCACCACATTGGGGAAAAGGAATTGCAAGCAAAACGGCAACACAATTAATTGCAGTAGCCAAAAAGCATACTCAACTTCAAAAACTGTTTGCTATAATTGACCCAAAAAATATTCCTTCAAGAAAAATACTGGTAAACAATGGTTTTATATCCAAAGAATTTCGCGATTTTGACGGCCTGCCAGGGGAAATACTGGAACTTACAATAATATAACAGCTTAAAGTACTGCGTTTATTTTTAAGTAAATGAGGAAAATTAATTCCAATCTGTTATTTTTGCCTTTATTCTGTTTTTTTCAAATTAGCATACATGTCAGGTCAGTTAAAAGAAGTTCGCAATCGTATAGAATCCGTAAAATCAACGCAGCAGATAACTAAAGCGATGAAAATGGTAAGCGCTGCCAAGCTGCGCCGTGCACAGGACGCCATTATGCAAATGCGCCCTTACGCCCAAAAGCTGCAGGAAATGCTGAGCAATATTGTAAGCGCAGAAAACGAACTGTCCATAAAACTGGCAGAAGAGCGCCCTGTAAACAATGTGCTGCTGATCGTGATCACCAGCGACAGAGGATTGGCAGGAGCCTACAATGCCAACATTACCAAGCTTGCACAAAGTGTGATAGCGGAAAAGTATGCCGCTCAGCACGCAGCAGGTAAAGTAACCATCTGGAATGTAGGTAAAAAAGGCTGGGAAAGCCTTACCAAAAACCGCTACAAAACTTCCGACCGCTACAAAGACCTTTTGCATGATATTTCATTTAACCATGTGCAGGAAATGGCAAAAGAAGCAGTAATAGCATTTGAGAAAGGCGAGTTTGATATGGTGGAGATTGTGTACAGCCGTTTTAAAAATGCCGCCACACAGATATTTACTACAGAGCAGTTTCTGCCTATACCCAAAGTGCAGCCCCAGGAAGGCAAAAATAAAAATATTGATTTCATTTTCGAGCCCCAAAAAGAACAGCTTATTACAGAGCTGATGCCTAAAATCCTGAACACACAATTGTTCAAAGCTGTACTGGACGCCAATGCCAGCGAACAAGGCGCACGAATGACTGCTATGGATAAAGCAAGTGATAACGCCAATGAAATATTGCGCTCGCTGAAAATTGCTTACAACCGTGCCCGCCAGGCAGCCATCACCACCGAGCTTACAGAGATTGTAAGCGGCGCGGCTGCATTGCAGGAATAATTCAGGCTCGTATTGACCATACAACATGGAATTAAGAGAGATCATCCCACACATAGAAGCGCTGGTATTTGCCAGTGAAAAACCTTTAACATCAACCGACATCACGGAGCTGATCAATAATGCATTCGGATTCATGGAGAACCGCATTTCGCAAGACCAGGTAGAAGCCAGCCTGGAAGGCATACAGGAAAAATACAGCACAGATTTTTATGCTTTTGAAATGCGCCAGAGCGGCGGCGGATGGCAATTTCTTACCAAACCTGAATTTCATACAACCATATCGCAGCTCAATGGCGATAAATTTATTAAACGGCTGTCAAACGCTGCTTTGGAAACACTTTCCATCATAGCTTACAAGCAACCGATAACCAAAGGAGAAATTGAAAGCATCCGGGGTGTGAACAGCGACTATTCGGTGCAGAAATTACTGGAGAAAGAACTGATCGTGATTACAGGCCGAGATGAAAATGCACCGGGCAAACCATTGATCTACCAGACCTCTAAAGGATTTATGGATTATTTTGGTTTAAATTCTCCCGATGATTTGCCTAAGATCAAAGAAGTATTGTCTGAAGAAATGGTGGAAGCAACTTCGGTAAACGAAGAGCAGGAAATACCTTTTGAAGTGGTGAATGAGGATATTGTAAACGAAGAGCATGTAAAGGCAGGAGAAGCCGGTGAAAATAACAGCTAATTATAAATCTTATTAATTATGAAACCACTGGTAGGCATCATTATGGGCAGCGACAGCGACCTGGATATTATGCGCGGAGCTGCAGATGTATTGAAACAATTTTCCGTGCCCTTTGAATTGACGGTGGTATCTGCACACCGCACACCTGCACGCCTGGTGCAGTATGCCCAGACAGCACGCGAACGCGGCTTGCGCGTGATCATTGCAGGAGCCGGGGGCGCCGCACATTTGCCCGGCATGACTGCCTCCATGACCACATTGCCTGTGATCGGCGTACCCATAAAATCTTCTAATTCTATCGATGGCTGGGATTCTGTATTGTCAATTCTGCAAATGCCTAACGGCGTGCCGGTAGCAACCGTAGCGCTGAACGGGTCTAAAAATGCAGGCTTGCTCGCCGCACAGATACTTGGCGCCACCGACGATGAACTGGCTGCAAAATTCGAACTCTTTAAACACGAGATGCGCGAAGCCGTACAGGAAAAAATTGATGCACTCAAAGATGAGTGGGACAATGAATTTGATGCCAAAGATACAGCTTCCAACCTGTAACCTCCCAACTTCATCATTACACAACTACACAACTCAACAACTACACAACTACACAACTACACAACTACACAACTACACAACTACACAACTCAACAACTCAACAACTTTTCTCCCTCAATTCCATATTTTTTATGCAACTTTGTATACAACGCAATAATGCCGGCTATGCAAGATGTATATCTACAGATAATTGAGAAAAAGAAAGTTAAGAGAAAAAGTTTTTCCGTACTGATAGACCCCGATAAGGTTGACGAAAAAAGCATAGATAAAATTGTATCGCTGTCACTTGATGCCGGGGTAGATTATTTTTTCGTGGGCGGAAGCCTGGTCGTTATCAATGCTATTGATGAATGCATCAGGCAGATCAAACAAAGGTGCGGCATTCCCGTGGTTTTATTCCCCGGCGCGCCCTCACAGGTCTCCAGGCATGCAGATGCATTGTTGTTTTTATCTTTAATTTCCGGGAGAAACCCCGAACTGCTTATAGGCCAGCACGTGATCAGTGCACCGGCTATCAAAAGCTATGGCATTGAAGTAATACCGACCGGCTACATAGTGGTAGACGGCGGAGCGCCTACATCGGTGTCTTACATTTCAAATACAGCGCCGATACCTTCCGATAAAAACGATATTGCTATGTGTACAGCCATGGCGGGTGAAATGCTGGGATTAAAACTCATCTACATGGACGCAGGAAGCGGAGCCAAACGCCCTGTTTCAAAAGAAATGATAGAGAAAGTGTCTGCAAGCATCCAGGCGCCGCTGATAGTCGGTGGCGGCATTAAAGATGCGCAGAAGGCAGTAGAGAATTGCCATGCAGGCGCAGATATTGTAGTAGTGGGCAATGCCATAGAAAAAGAAGCATCGCTCATTAAAGACATCAGCGCTGGCATTCACTCGTGCAATGCTGCACATGCGCAGGCCATTGAGAGCTGAAGTTATGAGCTGAGTACTGAATGCTGAAATTGTACCTTAAAAAAATACACATGAAATAACCATAATGATTAGGAACCTATACCAACCGGAATGAGTATTGAATCTAAAAAAATGGTTATTCCATGTGGCAACTGAGAAAAAATTAAATATACACACATGAAATAGCCATAAGCAAAGTTGCATACCAACCGTTGATGAATAAAGGCTATTCCATGTGACCATTAAAAACAGCCGCAAAGCGGCGAACTAAAAAATATACACATGAAATATTCATGAGCAATAATATGCACACCAACCGGGGATGAATTTGTAGCTTAGCGTTATTAAATTTCAGAGAAATGCAAGAAGCTCAAGTTCAG
>NZ_JAOTPL010000029.1:0-19789 GCF_025631005.1 Haoranjiania flava | reverse complement strand
TACACAGATTAGATTCCTCCGGAATCTTATAAATAACATCTTAATTGCCTCAAAGTTCTGCCTTCTATAAATTTTCAAACGCTACAACAATTCCTTTAGTTTCTGCACTACAATATCCACTTCTTCGTGCGTATTGTATTTAGAAAAAGAAAAGCGTATGGGTATTTGGTTAGGATTTTTGTTGATGACCCTGATCACATGAGAACCTTGATTGGCGCCGCTTGTACAGGCGCTGCCCCCTGAAACACAGATGTTGTTGATATCCAGGTTGAACAGGATCATCTCTGATCTTTCTGTTTTGGGGAAAGATACATTCAGCACAGTATACAAGCTATTGCCGAAAGTATCCCCGTTAAAAGTTATTTCCGGTATATGCTGCTTCAGTTGCGCAGCCATATAGTTTTTTATGCCAAGGATTTTTTTGCTGTCGGTTTCATAATCTGCCATAGCAATCTCCAGCGCTTTAGCAAAGCCTACAATGCCGTAAATATTCTCTGTGCCGGCGCGCATATTCCTTTCCTGAGAGCCGCCCTTTATCAGCGGGTTGATCTTTACATTTTCATTAATGTATAATATGCCCACACCCTTAGGCCCGTGAAACTTGTGCGCAGCGCCTGTAATGAAGTGCACAGGGGTCGCTCGCAGGTTCAGCGGATAATGCCCTACTGTCTGTACTGTATCGGCATGAAAATAAGCATTGTATTTTTTACACAGGTTGCCTACCGCATCTATATCAAGCAGGTTACCGATCTCATTATTGGCATGCATGAGCGATACCAGTGTTTTTTCTTTAGCGTCCTGCAACAACTTTTCAAGATGCTGCATATCTATATGCCCGTCGGGCAGTACCTCCACATAATCTACTTCCACATCGTTACTGCACTTGAAAAAGTCAATGGTGTGCTCAACGGCATGGTGCTCTATTGCAGAAGAAATAATACGCTTGCAGCCAAGATCGCGAACGGCCGCCGCGATGGCCGTATTATCGCTTTCGGTGCCACCGCTGGTAAAAAATATTTCAGCAGGATGTGCATTCAACAGTTTGGCAACTGTTTTCCTTGCATTCTCAACAGCAAGCCTGGTTTCGCGGCCATAACTGTAGATTGAAGACGGATTGCCAAAGCGCTCTGTAAGATAGGGCATCATAGCTTCCAATACTTTGGGATCCATATACGTAGTTGCTGCATTATCAAAATATATCCTGTTGTTCATATAACTAACCTTATGCTTATGATTGTAGATTTTAAAATAGTTGCATACTTAAGAATGTAAAAGTATATTACTTAAATTAATATTATCCGTGCGCAAATTTAATTCAATAAATTATGCGGCAATAAAAAAAACCGCACAAGATTCATTGTACGGTTTGTTGGAAAATCTATATGCTGGTATTGACCTACTCTTCTGCTGCCTGCTCATTGATAAAACTTTCTGCAAGTTCAGTTAAAGTAACGTCGCAATTTTTTTCTTCGTCCAAAGTTTGAGTAAGCAGGTCATATACTTCCGTGTGGCCCATGTGCTGCGCAAATACACGGAGGGTGCCATAAGTAGCAATTTCATAATGCTCTGCTTTTTGTGCAGCCAGTATCAAGCCTGCATCCCTTGTCATGGTATCGCCCTCGGTATCTTCTATCACGCCCTTGCCTTCTTCTATAATCCCTGCCATCGCTTCACATTTTTTACCAACAGGTTTTTTACCAAGCAATTCAAATATCTGTTTTAAACGGTCGAGCTGCACCTGTGTTTCACCGTGATGCTTTTCAAAAGAAGCTGCCAATTGCTTGCTGGTAGATGCTTTGCGCATTTTTACTAATGCTTTCAACAGATTGTTTTCTGCCCAGTAAATATCTTTTAGCTCATCAATAAAAAATTTATGAAATTCTGAATTTTCCATTACAGAGCTATTCCCTGCTTTAGTTGTAGCTTTTGTTTTTGTAGTTTGCTTTGCCATAGTTTTAAGTTTTTAATTGTGTTAAATAGTAAATCTCAAGAATGCAACCAATTGATAGCTCTATTAATTATACTTTTGTTAAACTTATGATTTCCAGCCACTTTTCAATAAAGTGCCAAAAAAAAGAGGCTTGAAAAAACAGCCTCTTCGTGGAAAATTATTTTAACTTCTACAGCAGTTCTTTGATATCGCCCATGATGCGCTTGGCAATATTTTCTGCGGTAGTTTCAAAATTACTTTCAGAATATATCCTGATAATCGGTTCGGTGTTGCTGGTGCGCAGGTGCACCCAATCCTTGTCAAACTCAATCTTCAAGCCATCTTCCGTGTTTATCGGGTTATTTTTATACTTGGATTTTATTTTTTCAAAAATGGTATTTACATCCGTACCTTTTTCCAGCGTGATCTTGTTTTTGCTGATGAAGTAGCTGGGATACCTTGATTTTAATTTTTTTACAGATATGTTTTCTTCGGCTAAGAAAGAAAGGAACAGTGCAATGCCTATCAACGCATCCCTGCCGTTATGCAGGTCGGGCACTATCACGCCGCCATTGCCTTCGCCTCCGATAACCGCATTGGTTTCTTTCATTTTATTCACTACATTTACTTCACCAACAGCGCTTGGCATATAGCTTCCGCCATGTTGTTCCGTCACATCGCGCAAGGCTCTTGTAGATGAAAGGTTGCTCACCGTATTTCCTTTCCTGTGTTTCAGCACATAGTCTGCCACAGCCACCAGTGTGTATTCCTCACCGAACAGGCTGCCGTCTTCACATACAAAACAAAGCCTGTCTACATCAGGGTCTACAGCTATTCCCAGGTGTGCTTTCTGCTTTACCACTTCACTGCAAAGACCGGTAAGGTGTTGTGGAAGCGGCTCGGGGTTGTGAGCAAAGTTGCCGGTGATCTTTTCATTAAGAACGATAATATTTTCCTGCTTCAAACCCAGCTTTAGCAACAATTCAGGCACGGCAATAGCGCCGCTGCTGTTAATGGCATCTACAACAACGCGGAAACCTTTGGCTGCAATAGCTTCTGCATTTACCAGCGGATAATTTAAGATAGCATCTATATGCATGGTAAGTGCATCATCCTTGTAGGTGATTTTGCCCAGTTTATCCACGCCCACAAAATCAAAATCTTCTTTTTCTGCTATTTCCAGTATTTTTTTGCCGGCTTCGCCGCTGATAAATTCTCCTTGACCGTTGAGCAGTTTTAAAGCATTCCATTCCTTCGGGTTGTGGCTTGCTGTAAGAATAATGCCGCCCGCTGCCTGTTCGAATACTACAGCCATTTCTACGGTGGGCGTAGTGCTTAAGCCAACATTCAGCACATCAATGCCCATGGAAGACAGTGTGCTCACCACAATGTTTTGTACCATTTCACCACTCATTCGCCCGTCTCTGCCCACAACCACTTTATTGTTATTTGCTGATTGAGATTTTAGCCATACCGCATAAGCCGCAGTAAACTTTACAATATCCAAAGGGGTAAGATTATCGCCTGGGTTGCCGCCAATTGTGCCTCTGATACCTGAAATACTTTTAATTAAAGACATAATAATTTTTGTTTGATAAGAATATCGTGTTTATGTAATTTATTTTTTATACAACAATATTTCTCCGAATAATAATTTACAGGATCACCTGTGGTGATACATGTAATTTCTAATTGCGCTGCCCTGTACTGCCGGGATTCACGGCCAATTGCATCTTCTACTCCTTAAACTATATGCACAGCTTACTGTTTGCCCAAGTGGCCAGTTTCCGGGAATACATACATTTTAGCAGGAAGAAGATTGTCTGGTGCAATACCGTTCGTAACGATGGTGTCAGGGTTAGTATTAAAGGCATGGACACATATCTTACCGTTGCCTGACTTCCGGGAAGCTGATGCTGCAAAAGGTATTGATGATACTTTAAAAAACCGTTTTTGAAAAGTTGTAGCCATGCTTTTAATGTACACAAAAGTAATGCAATTTTTTGTATCGGGGACGCAACCCATAAATTTATTATCACAAAAAAACGGCTGACTCTGTTTAGAATCAGCCGGTTATAATAATTTTTATATTTTACGGGTGGTTGTGCCCTTCATGCCCTGGTTGGGTAGAAGACTGAGGCGCTGCGCCGCCCTGCTGTTGCAATTGTTTTTGCAATTCCTGCATTTGCTCTGGTGTTAGTTGAGGCTGTGCCGCTTGTGCAGGCGCATTCTTTACGTCTGTAACTTCAATGTCGAAAATAAGGTTTGAGTTAGCCGGTAATTCAGGCATTGCCCTGTTGCCATAGCCTAAAGAAGCAGGAATAAATATTTTTCCTTTAGCGCCTTTAGTAAATTGTGTAAGGCCGTCTTCAAAACCGGGTATAGATTGCTGTGCGCCGATCAACACTTCGAGTGGCGCGCCACGGTTAGGTCTTGTAGTATCCATGTTTGAATCAAACACTTTACCATCCATTGTGTAGCCTTTGTATTTTACAACAGCCACTTTTCCTGAATCAAGCTTTTGGCCTGTACCCGGGTTCTCAATCAGCACATAAGTGCCCATAGCTGTCTTGGTAGCAGTAATGTTTTTTTGTTTCAGGTATTTTTCAATTGCTTTTGATTCTTCTACAATAGCTACTTTTTTCCTGGCTTCTTCCCTTGCTTCGAATGCTTTGGCTTCTTTTTCAAAATCAGCTTTGGCAAGATCTTCGGTAGTGAATACATCCAGTACGCTTAGTTTTCCTTTGATGGTAGCGCCCTTTGCATAGATCTCATTCTCAGGGATCATTTGCTTAGCAATCAGGCTGTCTACACTGATCCTGAACTCAACGCTGTCACCCACTTTAGTGTAAAGCAATGGCTCGATCGGCGTAAGCATTATCTGGGCTGAAGTATCGTAAGGGGCATATTGGGGCATCATTTCGTACGTATTGTTCAATATGGTATCGGCCTTGCCTTTTCTTGCTACTGAAAACGAGAAATTGAATTTTACAATGTTGCCGGGTTTCATCTCTTTGCCCATAGCGTCTTTAGAAACGCCTGATGCTTTACCGGAGAATACTTTGTATTCCATGCCGGACTTGCTTTTTTTGTAGTTGGCGTTACAGGAAATGAGTGTAACCATTACTAATGCCACCAGGGCAAAAAATATTCTGTTCATGTGTATATATATTTTATATCTTTTTTTGGTCACATGGAATAGCTTTTTATTCATTCGCGGTTGGTATGCAACCTTGCTTATGGTTATTGCATGTGTATATATTTATTCTTTTTTATAACTACAGCTGTAACCGCAGCTGCAAAAATTTGAGCGAAAGTAATTAATTAAAATGAAATGACATTATAAATTTGATAATTCGTTTTGATAACCGGGCAAAATTTCTTTAAACCTCTGTACCGTTGTTTCCAAAGAATCGTAAGTGCTGCCGCCGGCTGCGTTTTTATGACCGCCGCCGCTGAAATGCATGCGTGCAAAATTGTTTACATCAAAATTGCCTTTACTTCTGAAGCTCCACTTACGCTCTTCCGTGCGATCTATAACCAGCGCTGCAAACCTGATACCATCAATGGAAAGCAGGTAGTTGACAAAACCTTCCGTATCCCCGGTTTTGGTATTGAATTTCACAAGGTCGCTTTTTGGTATAACCATTATGGCCGTGTTGTACTCGTATAAAACTTCCATGCGGTTCATCAGGCTATTGCCCAAAAACTTCAGGCGATTTTCCAGGAAGCTGTCAAAAACATTTTCATGTATGGCAGTGTGGTCAATGCCCAATTCTTTGAAATGCGCTACTGCCAGGTGCACGGAAGCCGTGGTAGAAGGGAAACGAAATGAACCTGTATCTGTCATTATTCCCGTATACAGGCAAGTGGCAATATTCCTGTCAAGCAGCGATGCATACCCGCTTTCAATGATAAAGTCATACACCATTTCGCAGGTAGAACTTTTATAGATATTGCTGATGCCGTACGTAAATACTTCCTCCTGTGGCTGCCTGTGGTGGTCAATCAATATCTTGGTACAGGTAGCGTCCATTAGAGGCTGTTCCATGTTTTTGGTACGGTACATCACATTAAAATCAAGACAAAAAATGGTATTGGCGTTATCAATTAATTTATCTGCGGCAGCTTTATCTTTTTCATAGTCCAATACAGCAGATGCGCCGGGCATCCAATCGAGAAAAGCAGCCCAGTTTGTTGGAGAAATTACGCTGACGTTGTGCCCCAGGTTTGCCAGAAAATGATATAAACCCAAAGTAGAACCCATTGCATCGCCGTCGGGTTTCTGATGCATGGTGATCACTATGTTTTGTTTGTTACAGAGATGGGGATAATAATCCTGGATAGGTCTCATTAGAAATATTTACATTTGAAAGTGCTCAAAATTAACTTTTAAAATGTTCTTTTTTAGTATTCTAGCGTGTTTTTTAATAAAACGGAATTTTTTTTTAAATAAAATAGTCTACCAAAATGGTGTACTATATATTTTTTGTTTATCATTGTACTCTTAAAATAAAAATTCAACTTGAAGTTTAGGTTGCGTTTTAGAGAATAGGTAGTTTTAAAGAATCAGCAACTTCAGGTTAATTAGTAAAAATGAAAAATACAGCGTTAATAGATTTACTTTACAGCAATCACAAAGACGAATATGAATTTCTGCCATCAAGAGACGTATTGATAAAATGGTTTGAAGATTTGTTCGCGATTTTTTTCCCGACCTATTTGTTACGCAAAGATGAGGTGGAAAGATTATTGACCAAAAACCAGAACCTGTTCGTTTTTATTCTCGAAAAAGTCACCAAGGATGGTGCAAAGGCAAAAGCGCATACAGAAGATTTTTACCAGGCGCTCACCGAAATTTACCTGGCGCTCAATGAAGACGCACGCGAGATCTACAACCATGATCCTGCAGCCAATTGCCTCACAGAGGTGATCAACACTTACCCCGGCTTTTATGCCATCAGTG
Source organism: Haoranjiania flava (assembly GCF_025631005.1). Classification (NCBI taxonomy): domain Bacteria; kingdom Pseudomonadati; phylum Bacteroidota; class Chitinophagia; order Chitinophagales; family Chitinophagaceae; genus Haoranjiania; species Haoranjiania flava. Next base: position 12,893 of record NZ_JAOTPL010000029.1, on the reverse strand, counting down.
TTTACCGCGTGGCCAACAAAATAGCGAGGATGGGTGTGCCGCTCATTCCCAGGATACTCAGTGAATACGCACATCAGAAAACGGGTATTGATATTCATCCGGAAGCAAAGATCGGCGTACCTTTTTTTATTGATCACGGCACAGGTATTGTTATCGGGGAGACCTGCGAAATAGGTAAACACGTAAAAGTTTACCAGGGCGTAACATTAGGTGCATTACAGGTAACCAAATCACTGGCAGATAAAAAACGCCACCCGACCATTGAAGACAACGTGATCATATACGCTAATGCTACAATACTCGGAGGCGATACTGTTGTGGGCAACAACAGCGTGATCGGGGGCAACGTATTCCTCACTGAAAGTGTGAATCCCTACTCCATTGTATTTCATACCAACAACATCACGGTGAAAGACCGCAAAAGCAACGACAATAACGTAATCAATTTTATTATATAAAAAACAAAACAAACTGTTATGATATATCAGAACATCACAGAAACAATCGGCAACACGCCGGTGATAAAACTAAACCGTCTCTTTAGCGACAGGCACCATGTGTACGTAAAAATTGAAAAGGCTAACCCCGGCGGCAGCATCAAAGACCGCATTGCATTGGGTATGATTGAAGATGCCGAAAAAAGAGGTATTTTAAAAGAAGGCAGCGTGATCATTGAACCTACTTCCGGCAACACAGGCATCGGGCTGGCCATGGTAGCGGCTGTAAAGGGCTATAAGCTGATACTGGTAATGCCTGAATCCATGTCGCTGGAAAGAAGAAGGCTTATGCAGGTGTACGGTGCAGAGTTCGTACTTACGCCCCGCGAAAAAGGCATGAAAGGCGCCATTGAAAAAGCGCAGGAACTGCACGCAGAAACGCCCGGTTCCTGGATACCACAGCAATTTGAAAATGATGCCAACGTACAGGCACACAAGGCAACCACTGCAGCAGAAGTGCTGGCAGATTTCCCTGACGGGCTCGACTATGTGATCACGGGCGTGGGCACAGGTGGCCACATCACCGCTGTAGCTGAAGTATTGAAAGAGAAGTTCCCTGACCTGAAAGTGTTTGCCGTAGAGCCGGAAGAATCTCCTGTGATCAGCGGCGGAAGCCCCGGCCCGCATGCTATACAAGGCCTTGCAGCAGGATTTATTCCCAAAAACCTGCACACCGAATCTATTGACGGCGCCATCACCATTTCCAAAGACAGCGCTGTTGACTATGCCAGAAGAGCGGCAAGGGAAGAAGGCTTATTCGTAGGAATATCTTCGGGTGCATCACTGGCAGCAGTGGCAAAAAAGCTTCCTGAAATTCCCGAAGGCAGCAAAGTACTTACTTTCTCTTACGATACAGGCGAGAGATACCTGAGTATTGAAGGATTGTTTTAAACAAACCATGTATAAAAATGCCGGCGGATAAATTCTCTGCCGGCATTTTTTACTGTTGCAATTCATTCAATCAGCCATTCATAAAACTTATTAGCTGAGAAAGTTTTAAGTAGCAGTGTCTGACATAATCAGCGGCGGGCGGTTCTTTTTTTCGCGCGGTAAATTTAAATCATGGGAAACGGCGCTGTCTGTCTCCAGGGGATCATCAGCGGCGGGCGGCATCACCATCTCCTGCTCAGCTGCATCGGGGTCCTGCCCCATCATAATGGCCAGCGAACGCAGATCAAAGGCTACCAGCCACTTGCCAGCTCTTTTTCGCAGGCTCATCTTCACAGTATTGGGTTGCCCCGAAGCATGCACCATGGCGGTTGCCGTAGTATCCTGTTCTATCACTACCTCTTTAATATCAATGGAGGGTTTCTCAGATTTCTCCTGCTCATCTGTATCCTGCGCCAGTGATTCCAGCAGGCTGATAACTTCTTCGCTTTCCTGCGTAGCATTAGCGCGTGCCTGCTGAAAGTCGCGTGCATACATGCCATCAAAAAAACCTTTTAAGGCATTTTCAATTTCTGCGTTGCCGCCTCCGTTTTTACAGGCAGCCAGGCCGGCAAATAATAAAGCTGCCAATAATATTTTCTTCATTTCTTGTTTTTTTATGATTCTACAATAACAGGGTATGCAACGGCATAATGCTTCTGAAAATTATCACTCCAGAAAAGATTTTTAGTAAAACTATTGCCCGCTATCGCGTTTGCTGTATTGAGCTCTCTTTTTTTCCTGGTATTCTTTTTCCTGCTGCTCTTCCTGTATATGTGCTTTATCGTAAGCTTTAATGATCTGCTTAACCAGCCTGTGGCGCACCACATCTTCCTCATCTAATTCCACGTGAGAGATACCGGGTATGTTTCTTAAGATGCGCATGGCTTTATCCAGCCCGCTTCTCTGGTTTTTAGGAAGGTCTACCTGGGTAGGATCGCCTGTAATAATGGCCTTGGCATTGGCACCGATACGTGTCAGGAACATTTTCAGCTGCAGGTCATTGGTGTTCTGCGCCTCGTCAAGTATGATGAAAGCATTGTCCAGCGTGCGGCCGCGCATGTAGGCCAGCGGGGCTATCTCTATCACCCGTGTGGTCATGTAGTAGTTAAGTTTATCGGCAGGGATCATATCGTCCAGCGCATCATACAGTGGGCGCAGGTACGGATCTATCTTTTCCTTCAGGTCGCCCGGAAGAAAGCCGAGGCTCTCGCCTGCTTCCACCGCAGGGCGGGTAAGAATAATTTTTTTCACGGTTTTATTTTTTAGCGCCCTGACCGCTAAGGCAACAGCCGTGTAGGTTTTACCGGTACCGGCAGGACCTACAGCAAAAACAATATCGTTTTCAGAAGCTTCCCTGGCCATTTTTTTCTGGTTAGCGGTACGTGCTTTAATGGTCTTGCCATTGGGGCCGAAAACGAGAATATCGTTTGGGTTTTTATCTATAAAATTATCCGCCACTTCTGTCTCGTCCGTACCAAGAATTCTTTCCATGTAATGTTCGCTCATATCGCCGGTTCGCTCCATATATTGGATAATAAGTTCTATTTTTTCCTTGGCAAGCTTTATCTGCTCGGCCGAGCCGCTGAGTTTTAGCTGTGTACCGCGGGATAATATTTTCAGTAGTGGGAACCGTTTTTTTAGAATGTCCAGCTTTTTGTTGTTAACTCCGAAAAACTCGATAGGATTTACCGTGTTAAGATCTATAATTAATTCAGTCAATTTTGTTATGGTTTGCTCGTAATACAAATAGGATTCTATACAAATATAGATTATGAGAAGGGTTAATCGGTTTAATTGGATTAATATTTTATTAAATTCTAAAAATATTTTTCTGTAAATTGCATCGCTTTTGACTCTGTAGCTCAGTTGGTAGAGCAGCTGACTCTTAATCAGCGGGTCTAGGGTTCGAGTCCCTACAGGGTCACCTCTTGGGACAAGTCTAAAAAAGAAAGACTTGTCCCATTTTTTTTGCCTTGTAACTTACTGTTATTCTGATAAATAAGAGCAATCGCAGAATTTAGTCTCGGAGTTCGATGTTGTGTTCCGTCAAATTCCAAAAAATCGGGGAACATCGAACTCACTATAAGTCTTCTTTCCTCAATATCGCCGTTTTCATAGCGTCTATCAATGTTTGCGACCTTTTTTAAGGTGGATGCTACCAAATCTTTTATTTCCGTTCCCACTACTGCCAAGTCGTTTAATCTACGTTCCAAAACCTCAATCTTTCCTTTGGTCAATTTCTTTACTTCTTGGAAATCGTCATCTCTAAAGAGCTTTTATTTGGTTATATTTGTGTGAATTGCAATTTATTACTTAGTAAATTGTAATTCAATCACCTTTAATAATAATCTTGAGAATGAATTTGATGTAATATATGAAAATAACTTTACCCTCTCTTGAGTCAACTCTCTATCAAAAAACTGGAAGCAAAAATATTATAAAGCAACTATTGGCCTCAAAGCGATCAATACCACTTAATGTATTGCAGGAAAATCGCTTTTACTTATTGGTAGAAGACAATGGAAATAAAATCTGTCTCACTACCAAAGATGAATATATTCCCGAAGAAATTGAATACGCTCTTTTTACTAATATGCTCCCTAATAAACAACGGTTTGAAGAAGGTAAAATAGTTATAAAGGGATGGGCGAAACACCCTCTTTTAAAAGAGTACTCATCCAATGAGATTATACAATCATGGAAAAATGATTTTCTATATAAAGATGAAGATAGAAGCGAGTCAGGATTAAGACAACCTCAGATTGCTGCATTACATATGATAATGGGACATCTGAAACTTCCTTTAGATGCAGCAACCGTAGTAATGCCTACAGGTACAGGTAAGACAGAAACTATGTTAGCTACACTAATAGCTAATAGATGTGAAAAGCTTTTGGTTACGGTGCCTTCTGATTCTTTACGAAATCAGATAGCTGAAAAGTTTTTCAATTTAGGGTTGCTAAAACAATTTGGTATTGGTGGCGAAAAGTCTTTATCTAGATAAGAGTAAAATGAATGTTAGTATTAAAATATATCCAGCCAAAAACGGCGATTGTTTCCTGGTAAGTTTTTGGGAAATCACAACGGAGAAAAAGCATTTGCTCATTGACTGCGGCTACGTTGATACATTCCAAAAGTATCTAAAAGATGATTTAATAAAAATTGGTGAAAGCGGCGGAACCCTTGAAAAACTAATTCTGACACATATTGACGCAGACCATATTCAGGGAGCAATAAGGTTTTTAAAAGATAACAATGCCAAAAAGTTTATAGCAATAAAAGAAGTTTGGCATAACACATATCGTCATCTCTGTGTGCAAAAGGAAGGTGAAATAGATATAAAGCAAGGGCGAATTTTACAACAGATAATTCGAAGAGGAAATCCCCAAAGCGAAAGCAAACAGGGAGAGAAAGGAATCAGTGCAGAGCAAGGAACAACAGTGGGCGCATTGTTGCTACAAGGAAAATATTCATGGAATAGCGACTTTAATAATCAGGCTGTTTGTATTGAACAAAGGTCTGAAATTGAACTAAAGCCTGGTACTAATATCTACCTGCTTTCCCCTGACAAGCAAAAGTTAGGAAAGCTAAAAGATCTATGGACTGATGAATTAAAAAGGTATGGCGCTAATTTCAGTTCAAGCAATGCGCAGCTATATGATGACGCATTTGAGATGCTTTTGTCATGGAAAATAGAGAAGGCTAAAATAGCTCCTAAGCCAATTTCAGCTACAAAAGAAACGCTTGAAGAATTATTAAAAATACCTTTTGATGAAGACAATACGGCTACAAATGGCAGCTCTATTGCCTTTGTTTTACAGGTTCAAGACAAAAAAATACTTTTTCTTGCCGATGCGCACCCTGGTTTGATAGTTCAATCCCTTAATGAATATCAAAATGAAGGCACAATAATCTTCGATTTAATAAAAGTGTCCCATCATGGCAGCTTTGGTAATATCAGCCGTGAGTTGTTACATAAAATTGATTCGGAAAAGTACCTTATCTCTACTAACGGCCAAAAGCATGGTCATCCGGACAAAGAAACTATAGTGCATATTATTACCAGGAAGTCAGGTTTTCATAGAAAACTATATTTTAATTATATCACTGCTAATTCAAAATATTTTGATAGGAAAGATTGGAAGGAGAAATATAATTACTCAATCCACTACCTAGATCAGCAGCCTTATACACTAACATTATGAGCCAAAAAATATTAAACCCAAAGCAAATAGAAACAGCAACTGTGCAGGTCACTTGCGGAAACAAGTCAGGTACAGCCTTTTTTGTTGTCACCGAAGGAGATAAACAAATCTTACTTACATCTGAGCATAATTTGCCTGAAGGGCAACCAGTGAAGCTATATCTGAATGATGAGGAAGTAGAGGCGGAAATTTTGGAAAGAATATCAGATCGTGATGTGGCCATACTGGAACTTAAAAATCAATCTGCAACTATTATTCCAGGTCTTGCTTTAAAAAAAATAGAAATCCCCTACAATGAAAATTGGGAAACCTATGGTTTCCCGACACAAAGGGTAAACTCTGGTGGAAGATATACCGGCAATGTCTCTCGGACTAATGAAGGCACAAAATGGGATGTGGATTTAGAATGTGAACAATACGGCAATATAGAACAATTTGATGGATTGTCAGGTGCACCGTTGGTAATGAATGGGCATGTAGTAGGAGTTATTGGGTATGATACCGTAGGAACACTCGGTGCAACAAGTATCAGTAGTATTACTGAGATTTTGAACAAGCACCACATCATTGTCACTATCGATAAAGGGCATTCTATACCAGATTCGATAGAAAGTGATATATCAGACACTACGCCCAATGAGGAAGTGTTGCAAGAAATAAATGATGTAGTTGCAGCGCAAATTGACGGGAGTTATTTTTTGGTAAGTGGCAGCCCGGGTTCAGGCAAAACTACAATAGCTGCTCAATTGAAATTTGAGGATGGCAATCATATTATAAGCGATAGGTTTTTTGTAAAAGTTCCAGAGAGCGAAGAAATTCCAACACAAATCAGGGCGACACCGGATTTCTTTATGAAATGGGTAGAAGAAGTTTGTCACCGTACCCTGTATAATAGTCCGCCACCCAAACCCAAAGCTGAAAAAACACTAAATGACAGGATAATAGAAATTCATCAGGCGATACAGCAGTTATCCTTACATTATCAACAACAAGGGAAAATAGCCTTTTTGATTATAGACGGTTTGGATGATGTTAGCAAATCCCAAATAGAGAACTTTCTCTCCGTGTTGCCTGTTAAGTTACCTCCACATATCAAGGTGATTTTCTCATGTACATCAAAAGAGTTATTACCAAATGTAATCCAGACCACAATTGATGCATCAAAAGAAATTAAGGTCACACCACTCTCAATTCAGAATGCAGAGAAATACCTTTCGGAGCATGTAAAAGAAAGAGGACTAAATGCAGGTCAAATAGCGGCACTGGCAGAAAAATCAGAAGGGCATCCTCTTTATCTAAGGTATTTGACCAAGTATATCTTAGGAATGGAAGAAATACCTTCCATTGATGATTGGATTAGCTCCATTCCTGTAATTGGTGGAGAAATAGAAAACTATTATAACAAATTATGGCTGCAAATAAATGATCACCCGGAAGAAATCTGGCTTGCAGCTACTTTATCAAGGTTAAGAGTACCGGTAGATAAGAAAACCTTATCAGAAATACAACCCGAGGCGACCAAACACAGTTTCCCGTCAGGTTTTAAGAAGATAGAACACTTGTTAAGAGACAATGAGGCGATAAGCATTTACCACACCTCTTTTTCTGATTTTGTAAATAAAAAGACAAATGAATTAGACGAACAGGTCCATAAAAACATAAGTGATTACATTCAAAAACACCCTCAGACAAATTTTAGTCTGTCTGAAAAAGTGTATCACCTGGCACATGGAGATGAGCAAAGCAAAATAAACGCATTAGATGAATGCAACCAGGCATGGATTGATGACTGTGCATTGAACAGTATTAACCCTGATATTGTTTTGGTAGACGTAAAAAATGTAATTGGTCTTGCCGCCGAATTGGGGATAGTACACAAAGTCATTTCTTTATTGCTTCTTTCGCAGCGGGTAAATTTTAGGTACAATACACTTTTTCAGGAAAACGCCATTTTTCTTGTAAATGCTTTATTGGCTTTGGGTAAGCCGGAAGAAGCGATAAGGTACGTTGTACGCAATAAAACGCTAATCACTGCTGATGGAGATGCATTATACCTTTTGCAAAAATTTTATGAATATGGAGCAGATGAAGAAGCTGAAATCTTATTAAATACAATTAGTCAGACGTGTAGAAATATAGTAGAAAGTGGCTTTGATACTGATACCTTCAATCGATTTATCCAATTAAAATTCAGCGCTGTCACCTTATCATCAAACTCTGATTTTGAAAATGCTTTTCATGAGTTTGGGCACTTGAAGAAAACGGCAATTAAAATGATTGAAGCAAGTGGTAATCCAAAAGAAGCTATACATAAATTTAAAGATGATATAGGTTCTTACAATAGCGGCTATCTTATCTGGAGATTTAATCTACCCCCATTTACTAAGGAAACTGAGGACAAGTTCACATTTGACGATAAGTCAAGTGGCTTTATCTCAATAAGCATATACCACGCATTAGAATTTCAAGAAAAAAGCCCCATTGTTAAAACAGAAGATAATATTCCTGCCTGGATAGAAGATCTAGAGTATGTGATTGACAAGTATGGTACTCATCCTGATTATCATTTCTTTTTGCTTTATATTTTATTGGGAAGATCAAAAAGTCTTGATCTTGTTGAGAATCTATACAAGAATGTCTTTCCAGGTGCCGAGGAATTCGATTTGCGAAAAGAAAATGGCGTTGATTTAAATCATCAATCCATACATCGGTTTACACTCAATGCAGAATGTCTTGGGTATTTTGATACTGTAGACCAATATCCGGAACTATCAGAATATGGGTACTTATCCAATTGGGAAGAAAGTATAAAATCTGTTTTTAAGCATTTATGCTTCCTGGCAGGAAAAGTAAAGCGTTATAAAATTGATGGCAGGAATGAAGAGATCAAACAGCTTCAGAGTAAACTAACCGCGCTAATTGAAAAATTAATTCCGGACTTAAGAGATAGGATGAGTTGGAAGAGAAGCTATGCCCTTCCTGAATTGATCTACCCGGCCATCTACAAAAGCCTGATTCATTTATTGATAGATGCTTTCCCCGATTATATTCCCGTTTTTGTTGAGCAAATAGTCAATAAGAAGCCATATCAGCTTGGGCTATACACCGAAGGTTATACCGATAGCTTGTTTGTTATTGCCAGGGAATTAGCTAAGGAAGCCAAACATGAAGTGTCTGCTTTCAAAGTAGCAAAAGTGTTAGAAGAGCATGTTGTAAATACTGTAGAAAATAGATGGGAGAGAAATGAATACTTGTTGAGATTAGTTGAATTGTATGCGCTCTTAAAGAATGAGGATAAGGCTAGACAAGCATTTAAGGAAATGATTGATACCTCTATGGGGCCATCATGGTACAAAGAAGCTCAATTGGGAATTATAAATACTGCTGTTTCAAATATTGTCCCTAAGGATGGTAATCTTTCCTACCTCCAGAAGTTCGCAGCGCATCTTCATAATGCATCCGGCGAGATGACATTCCAACGATATGTGAAACAGCAGCAGGAAGAGTTTGTCGGCGATTTGGCCAAAGTCGGGTTTTTAAACAAGTCAATAGAATACTTTAAACATTTGTTGCTTCCGGATCATCAAACCATTATTGCTAATGCTGAGTCGGGGACGGTTGATATGCCTTATACAGGCGAGGGATATATATTGGGAGCCAGGGCAATTGAAGAGCAGAGTGGTGTAATGGACATGTTGCGGAATATTAAAGATTCAGGTTCCCTTATCGTTTGGGGACTTAGCGAATTGTTTATGCTTGGGGATGATAGATATATTCGAGGTTATGCAAAGATTCAGGCAGGTATTCTGAACCATTTGGAAAACAATGATACAGAAAAGTTAGACATAATATTTAAGCGTCTGGCTCGGTTTGTGGTTGCTGAAATAAGCGATGAATTTCGATATGAGTATCTACGAGAATTGTTTAGCGAATTGAGTACTTCAAATTTTGAAAAGGTGAAACCGTATTTGGAAGCGGTTGGAATGCAACCGACTCAACCCTCAAAAGAAGAAACTGAAGAAGAACGAAAACCTTCAACTTCTAAACGAGAAGAGAAAGATGCTCTTGACGACCTGATTATTGCAAAAGAAGAGGCACAGAGGAAAATTGATACAGAAAATAAGAGCGGTGCAAGAAAAGTAATAGCCGACGCATTGCAAAAAGTTCAGAATGAAAAATATGGAATATGGTCAATTAACTACTCCAATAAAATAAATGACATAAGAAATCTTTTTGCTGAAACGTACAATAACTCTGAAGAATTTGTCAGAGACATAAAACAACTGATTATTAATGAGCCATATTTTGAAGAATGGGTAATTGCCAACCAAATTATTTCATTGCTTCGGAATATAAATGATGAGCACGAAAAGCAGTTGATCTTAGAAGCTGTCCTGGAACATATTAATTTGATGGTGAGGACTGACCAGCATTTTTACGACCGGTATGAGTGGCTGAATAAAGGAGCCGACAAAGTAAACATCGATGAGCAAGATGATCATTTACTAAAATTCCTTATTTGGTTTTTAAACCATCCTTCATTAGTTGTAAAAAATCGAGTTATTGAAACCTTGGTTTGGCTCGGCTTCATTAACCCAGGCATTATTTTACGAGCACTAGTGAGGGAAATACTTACTGACGGCTATAACATTTCAAAAGAACTTTCCGCTGCTATAATTCATCAGCTCTCAAATGTAAATCCTGATGGTTTTGCCGAAAACCTGAAAGCTGTTTTAGAAGAAAAGGAACAAGAGCTATTGAAGCTTAATCACTTTATGATAAGGGAGGCCATTCTTGCATCTCTTATCGAGCTTAAAAATAATGGCATTGCTGATCTGGATGAGTTGATTGCAAATTTGGAGCGAACTTTTGCTGCAACTAATAAGAGCAAAGGTGAAATAGTGTTTGAAGAAGAATATTTGGAACCGATAAGAGATCCCATATACGAGCTTAATGAGTTAAATATTCTGACCAAACAGTTCGCTGAGACATTGGTGGGACAGGTAAAAACATTCGCCCCATTATCTATTGAGGATAGTCAGAAAGCAAGTGGGTATATTGATCGGAGTTTTAATGATCATAACGACATCTCCCTTGTTTCGGATTTTGATACTCTTTTGAGATATGCTTTAAATGTTGCTGTGTGCACTTGCACTACACTCAGTGACAGGGAGAAAGTTGCTAATATCTTACGGTTTTATCAACCTACGTTCCCTGAAAACAAATTAGCACCTCAGTTTAATAGCAGTAATGAAAGTTTTGAAAATGCTGTAAAATATTTTTTTGAAACCGGAAATATTGATTTTGACAAACTATTAGTTGATGATGAGCTTCCATTGAACTATTACGCTACACAGCATTCGGAATCTCGCCGTAGCGGTAAAGAAAAAATTGAGCTTACAGCCTATCTTATCCCTATGGCAAAATTCTCTGCAAAACGTCACTCTTATCCTTGGCCAACTTTTCCGGCGAATGGTTATCCTGATAGTGTTTATGAGGAAGAAGATATAATTCCGCTATTTATTAAGAGTGAATATGCGGGTAATGTTACCGGAAGTGAGTTGGTACCAGCTGTAATGACTACAATTCTAGGTACTCTAATCCCAAATCTCAAAGACAATACTAAATCTGTATACTGGCGTAAAGGAAGAAATTGGGATAATAGAGAACAGGGGGTTGCTGAAAAAACAGGTTATTATACAACCGTAACAAAAGCCAAGATCGAAACGCTGAAAGCCGGGTATAAGCTTATTTGGCAAATATCTTTTGGCTACGATTCCAGGTACATTGATGTGTTTGAACAAAAGGAGTTAATAAGATGATTACACCAAGCAACAGAAAAGAATTTGAACGGCATATAGATATTTTAGCCGAGAGTATTGAGAAAGGAAGATTTCATTTACCGCCTAGTCGGAGGATGCTCAATAGCTTGCTGAACGCAAAACAATTACCGAACAGACGAACCAATTTTCTGACTATTGATGAATCAACACGACTATTAGCTAATTCATTGGCAAATTTCGACAGACCAGAATTTAAAAACAGAAAAGATGCCGAACAGTAGAAAAGAATTTGAACGGAACATGCTTTTTTTATCCGAAGGTTTTGAAAGAGACCAGGTAATGATTAACAGATCGAACGTCAAATCAATTAAAGGGATAAAAAATGCCAGATTAGCGCCTAACCGAAGAGCTAACCTTCATACAGTTGATGAAATGGCCAGGCTGATGGCAAATTCAGTTGCCAATATGGTGCAACAAAAAGAATTAAAATCAAAAGAAAATGGAGAAGAGTAAATATGGAATGCCTCCGCCAAAAACCAGAAGAGAATTTGAGCACAATCTTTTCCTATTGGCAGAAGAAACCCACCGAATAACGGAAAGCGGTGACGATGATTTATTCAGAAATTTTTTGTGGGCTACTTATCCGCATATAAAAAACATAAAAATCCACCCTAATGGCCGGCTGAACTTTTTGACGGTAGATGAGCAAGCACGCTTACAAGCAAACATGAAAAAATGGATGAATGATTAATGTTTACAAATGAAATACTACCTAATTATCCAAAAGTTTTTTATGCGCTTTGAAAAAGGCTGTCTTTTATAATAGCAATTCCATCTATCCCCCTAATCATCGCACGAGGCTATATTAATAAACTCTAATATTATAGATACGAAGGAATTTGTTTGTTATACGGCACAACGTCAAAAAGAAATTTGCAAATCAGCCTTTATGTTTTTAATTTCCTACCTTGCTTCGTATTCTTCGGCTGTGTAGGTTTATGCTCATATTCCTCTGAATCGTATTGATATGGACTGTCTTTCAACTGATTCCACCTCCTCAAATCTTCCAAAAAACAGTTCGAATTCTGTCCCAGCGGGATCACAAAATAAGCGTTGCGATAGTACGTTTCAGGGCTTTTGTGATAAAATTCAAAAGTTCTTTAAAATATCAGGGTAACCAGCGCATTTAACTCCCGGTTTCTGATGCCGATAAATTCATTCTCCTTTAAACCGGCAAGCGGCTTGGTATTATAGGGGAAAATAGCATAGCCGTCTTTAATGTTCCCGAAAAATGATTCTACGTTGTCACACGGTGGAAAAGGATGTTTATTTGTGAGATGAAAAGACAGAAAATCATGAATCCAATGCAGGCCGTTGTTGTTGGCGGCAATTAATATATACAATAGCTCGTCCTCATTCCTGATCTCTGTTCCTATAACAGGTTTTATGCCGTTATCCCTGCATAATTTTACAAACTC
>NZ_JAOTPL010000028.1:0-19851 GCF_025631005.1 Haoranjiania flava | reverse complement strand
ACTGGTCCTTGAGATTCTTGGTGTATATGGCAAAAACATAGTCCCCATGCGGTGCATTTACCATCACTACTTCAGAGCGCGCAGCATTTACAGACCCTGTTTTAGAAGCTGTTTTAATGTAAGGCGGTATGCGGCTCGGAGAGCGGTGATCCAGGTACATATTGCCCAAAACCCTGTACATCTCTTCGCTTGCAGCCTCGCTTACAGCTTTTCCTCCACGTATCTGTATGAACAGGTTAGCCATATCGCGCGGCGAAGTCTGCCCCCATCCGTACACTTCCCTGTCCTGCTCCCTTCCGGGCGTCCTTGAATTTACGCGCATCTTAGTGTAGCCGTTATTCACCAGCCATTGATTTATTTGTGTGCCTGTGCCTGCCAGTTGCTGCAGCCAGAGGCTTGCACTGTTATCGCTCATAGAAATGCTAAGCATCTGTACCGCACTCAAAGCCACATGTGCGCTGTCTTTCAGGGATGCTATTATGCCTTCATCTCCCTGGTACAATTGCATGTCTTTCCTGTAGATAAGGTTTTGGTTGTATTGCAGCGCACCATTTTCAATCTTATCAAACACTGCCACCATAATGGGCACTTTGATAGTGCTGGCCGTAGGAAATACCGTATCTGCATTGTAGGCAACTTCTTTCCCGCTTTTTAAATGCTTAACATAAATGCCCACATCGCCATTGAAATCTTTTACAAGTGCATGTATCTTACGTGCAAGCTTTTTATCTGTCTTTTGTGCATGCACATTTGTTGCGAGAAACAATAAAAAGAAAAAAAAGAATACTTTTTGCATGAGCAGGAAATTTGGATATTGATTAAAAATTAAGCAGCAATAAAAGTATCATTTTCTGTTAACAAAACTATCAAATTTATTTTTCCATTAATTCTTATATTCGCCCGAATAAAAGATTCTTTAGTGGACGTCATTCAATTATTACCAGACAATATTGCTAACCAGATCGCTGCAGGTGAAGTGATCCAAAGGCCTGCCTCTGCGCTGAAAGAGCTGCTTGAAAACGCAGTGGATGCCGGCGCCACGCGTATAAAAGTATTTATCACCGATGCGGGAAAAAATACATTGCAGGTAATAGATAACGGCAAAGGAATGAGCGAAACCGATGCGCGTATGGCCTTTGAAAGGCACGCCACCAGCAAAATCCGCAAGATAGACGACCTGTTTCACGTGCGTACCATGGGCTTCCGCGGCGAAGCGCTGGCATCCATTGCCGCTGTGGCACAGGTAGAAATAAAAACCAAAAGGGCTGAGGATGAGCTGGGCACATTTATAGAAATCGAAAACAGTGTGGTAAAAAAACAGGAGCCCTGCGTATGTGAGAACGGCACCAACATCTGCATGAAAAATCTTTTCTTCAATGTGCCGGCCAGAAGGAATTTTTTAAAAAGCAATGCATCGGAAACCAAGCACATTATAGAGGAATTTATCCGTGTGGCTATGGCTTTTCCATCCATATTTTTTTCGCTGCATAACAACGGGCAGGAAGTGTTTCACCTGGAAGCAGGCACACTCAAACAGCGTGTTGTACAGATACTGGGCAATAATGTAAACCAGCACCTGGTGAATGTAAAAGAGGAAACAGACTACATGAATATTTACGGCTTCATCGGCAAGCCTGAAGCCTCGCGCAAGACCCGCGGCGAACAATATTTTTTTGTCAACAACCGGTTTATCCGCAGCGCTTACCTGAACCATGCGGTGAGCAGCGCTTTTGCAGAACTGCTGCCTAAAGAAAATTTCCCACTGTATACTTTGTTCATAGAGCTTGATCCTGCACAGGTAGATATAAACGTGCACCCCACCAAACAGGAAATAAAGTTTGAAGATGAAAAGATCATTTATGCTTTCGTGCAGGCTGCGGTAAAACATGCATTGGCGCAGGCCAGCATTGCTCCTTCCATTGATTTTTCGCTGGATGCCAACATCCAACAACTGGAATCAGTGAACCTGCCGTTTACAGATGAAAAGAAAGAGTCAGCCGAATCTTCATCGCTCTTTAAAACCTTCACAGAAAAAAACCAGGCGCACTTTATAGATCCTTCCCTGCAATCTGAATTATCGCACTGGCGAGACTTCTATGAATCTTCCAAAGCTGATAAAACCGCCGGCAATGATGGGCTGGTGCCCACATTATCCGCCGGTGACCTATCCTCCTACAACCTGTTGCACCAGTACGAAAATAAAGACGATAAAATATTGTTGGCCGGCGGCAAGTGTATGCAGTTGCTGAACACCTACATCATTGCACCTACGAACAGTGGCTTTGTGCTCATTCACCAGCAAATAGCGCATGAAAGGATTTTGTATGAGAAGTTCGGGCAGATGATGCACCGGCAAAAGAGCGCCACTCAGCAAATGCTGATACCCACTACGGTGGAGCTTTCTGTTGCAGACAGCATCCTGCTGGAAGACCTGCTGCCCGAGCTGGAAATGATCGGCTATAAAATTGAAAGCTTTGGCAAGGATACTTTCGTTATACAGGGCGTGCCGGCAGACTTAACCATGAACAATGAAACGCATGCCATTGAACTTCTGCTGGAACAGTTTAAACATTTCAGCAGCGATATACGTTTCAGCAAAAGAGAGAAAGTAGTGCGGTGCCTGGCGCGCCAGCAATCTATTAAAGCAGGCAGGAAACTCGATGTTGAAGAGATGCAATTGCTGGTGCAGGAACTGTTTGCGTGCAATACACCAAATGTTTCGCCAAGCGGCAATAA
The DNA here is from genome assembly GCF_025631005.1 of Haoranjiania flava. Classification (NCBI taxonomy): domain Bacteria; kingdom Pseudomonadati; phylum Bacteroidota; class Chitinophagia; order Chitinophagales; family Chitinophagaceae; genus Haoranjiania; species Haoranjiania flava. The sequence continues at coordinate 17,115 of NZ_JAOTPL010000028.1, read as the reverse complement.
CCCTACCTATATTGATTATAAAGAAGATGCGCTGGCAAGGTTATTTGGTAAATAAAAAAGATATTTGTAACTTAGAGTGCCATCATGACTGTAAAACATATGAATATCAATCGATTTTATGCCATTATTTCCTTAAAAACCAAACTACATATTTGGAACTATTTTTGATAATGTACTATTTAATTGAGCTGATGCTCATTATTAATAACTTAAAACAAACTTAATTATGGCTTTAGAATTTACTGATGCTAACTTCCAGGAAGAAGTTTTGAATAACGATACTTTAACCGTTGTAGACTTTTGGGCAGAATGGTGCGGCCCCTGCCGTGCAATAGGGCCCGTTATTGAAGAACTTGCTAAAGATTATGAGGGCCAGGTAAAAATAGGCAAACTCAATGTAGACCAGAATTCAAACGTAAGTATTGAATACGGCATTACTTCCATCCCCGCTATTTTATTCATTAAAAACGGAGAGGTAGTAGACAAGCAAATTGGCGCTGTGCCTAAATCAGTCCTGGAAAATAAAATTAAAGCCCACCTATAAATAATCAAAAAAAGTCAGAAGAAAAACTTTTGACTTTTTTATTTGGCCTCCACAAAATTTTATTTTGATAATTGAAACGGTTGTATATTTGCAAGTAAATTATTAAAAATTTAAAAGATTTTTTCACAAAAAACCCCTGAATGGCATTACAAAGAAGAAACAATAATCCGCGTTTCAACAGGCAACAGGAACCGGAACATCGTATCAACGATAGAATAAGAGTACCTGAAGTGAGATTGGTTGGAGATAACGTTGAGACAGGTATTTACTCCATAGGAAAAGCAAGAGAGATTGCTGAAGGCTTAGGCCTTGATCTTGTAGAAATATCCCCGAATGCCGCGCCACCCGTTTGCAGAATTGTGGAATACAAAAAATTTCTTTACGAGAAAAAACGTAAAGAAAAAGAAATGAAAGCCAATGCCAAGCAAAGCGAGGTAAAAGAGGTGCGCTTCACTCCCGGCACAGATGACCATGATTTTGATTTCAAAGCAAAACATGCTATAAAGTTTTTACAAGATGGCAATAAAGTAAAGGCCTATGTACAGTTCAAGGGCCGCGCCATCATGTTTAAAGACAGGGGCGAATTGCTGCTATTAAAATTCGCAGAAAAGCTCAGCGAATACGGCGCTCTGGAAGGCATGCCTAAAATGGAGGGCAAGAGAATGCTGGTAATGTTTGCACCTAAGACAAGCAAAAAATCCGCCAGTAAAGAAAAGGAAAAAGAAAAAGAAGCTAAATAAGCTTTTCACCAAAGATATTAATGCCCCGATAATATTAACTTCCGGGGCTTTTTTATATCTATCAGCAAATACACCAGCATAAGTTTTACAACTGTCTTAGTGCACCTGCCAAATCAACGGAGCAAGTTTATATAAAATCACCATCTGTGACAGTTGTATCGTTGGCCTTACCTAAAAGATATATCGCAACCTGCAATAAGTTTCTGTCTGTAGTACCTGCCTGAGCAATAAGGCAGGTTAGTTATTTTTCATAATGCCGGCTAAAACTCAGATTACAGATATGCGCAGGTGCATAGACAAGCAAAAAATATCATCAGACAATTATGCTGAAATTAAATGGAGCATACCCTAATTTATAAAGCAGGCAATTGTGGTAGCGCTATTAAAAAATAAGAGGCTGCCGTAAGACAACCTCTACCATTATTTAAAATTACTTATTATTCTGAAGTCAATACCGCTCTCAGGTATTCTTTATTCAGCCTGGATATATTATCAAAGCGGATGCCTTTAGGGCAGGCGGCCTCGCAGGCTCCTGTAGAAGTACAGGCTCCGAAGCCTTCCTTATCCATTTGAGCCACCATGTTTACCACGCGTTGCTTTCTTTCAGGATCGCCCTGCGGCAACAAGGCAAGTTGTGTAATTTTAGCGCTGGTAAACAGCAATGCAGAACTGTTTTTACAAGCTGCAACGCAGGCGCCGCAGGCGATACAGGCTGCTGCTGCAAAAGATTCGTCGGCATCTTTCTTAGGAACCGGGATGCTGTTGGCATCCTGTGCGTTGCCGGTATTTACAGAAATATATCCGCCGGCCTGCACGATCCTGTCAAGCGGCGTTCTGTCAACTACCAGGTCTTTAATCACCGGGAAAGCGTTGGCACGCCAGGGCTCAACCACAATGGTATCTCCATTGTTGTAAGCGCGCATGTGAAGCTGGCAAACGGTATTTCTTTCCCAAGGGCCGTGCGGTTTACCGTTTACAACCATTGAGCACATACCACAAATACCTTCGCGGCAATCATGATCAAATGCGATAGGGTCTGCACCCTGTGCGATCAACCGTTCATTTAAAATATCGAACATTTCAAGGAATGAGGTTTCTGAAGAAATATTCTCAACTTTATATTCTTTAAATTCACCCTTTGCGTTCTTGTTGGCCTGGCGCCAAACTTTCAGGGTTAAATTCATATTGTAATGTTCCATAATTATTGTAGTAATTTGCTTGTTCGCTAATTATTTTTCTGATGTGTTATTTATAAATTCGCTGGGTTGGTTTAATTACATCGTAATTCAACGGTTCCTTGTGCATAGTCCAGTTTTCATTGCCTGTGTATTCCCATACAGATACATACATGTATTCATCATCGTGCCTCATAGCCTCTCCTTCTGCTGTCTGGTGTTCTTCACGGAAGTGGCCGCCGCAGCTTTCGTTCCTGTCTAAAGCATCCATGCACATCAGTTCTGCCAGCTCCATAAAGTCTGCTACCCTGCCTGCTTTGTCCAGCTCGGGATTAAATTCTTTAATATTGCCCGGTATTCTTACGTTTGCCCAGAATTCTTTTCTCAGTTCCCTGATCTCTGTGATAGCTTCCTGCAGGTTTTGTGCATTACGTGCCATACCGCATTTATTCCACATGATCTTGCCTAGACGTTTATGAAAGCTTTCAACAGATTCCTGTCCTTTTACGCTCATCAGCCTTTTGATCCTGCCAGCCACTTCTTTCTCTGCTTCCACAAATGCCGGGTGATCTGTTGAGATAGGTTTGTTGTAGATCTCATCTGCCAGGTTATTGCCCAAAGTATAAGGAATTACGAAATAGCCGTCTGCCAGGCCCTGCATCAGCGCAGAAGCACCTAAACGGTTTGCGCCATGGTCGCTGAAATTTGCTTCGCCGAGGCAGTAAAGCCCGTCCACCGTGGTTTTTAATTCATAGTCTACCCAAAGGCCGCCCATGGTATAGTGTACGGCAGGATAAATGCGCATGGGCACTTCGTAAGGGTTTTCCCCGGTGATCTTCTCATACATGTCGAAAAGGTTACCGTATTTTGCTTCCACCACTTTCACGCCCAGCGCTCTTTGTTTTTCTGGTGAAGGGTTTTCATCGCCGAGTTTGCTGCATTCAATTTTACCATAACGCATAAAAGCATCTGCAAAATCAAGGTACACCGCCTGCTTGGAAGAGCCTACGCCGTAGCCGGCATCGCATCTTTCCTTGGCCGCTCTTGAAGCCACGTCGCGCGGCACCAGGTTACCAAATGCAGGGTATCTTCTTTCAAGGTAATAATCTCTTTCATCTTCAGGTATCTCGCTTGCTTTGCGGTTGTCTCCTGCTTTTTTAGGCACCCATATTCTGCCGTCGTTTCTCAGGGATTCAGACATGAGCGTAAGCTTAGACTGGTGGTCTCCTGAAACAGGAATACAGGTAGGGTGAATCTGTGTCATACACGGATTGCCGAAATAAGCGCCTTTTTTATGGGCCCTCCAGATAGCGGTAGCATTGCTGCCCATTGCGTTGGTGGAGAGGTAAAACACGTTGCCATAACCTCCCGTGCAGAGTAATACTGCATGGCCAAAGTGGCGCTCCAATTCGCCTGTGATCAGATCCCTGGCTATGATGCCTCTTGTTTTGCCATCAATGTTTACTATATCCAGCATTTCATGGCGGTCATACATTTTTACTGTACCTAAAGCCACCTGGCGCTCCAATGCCTGGTAAGCGCCTACGAGCAACTGCTGGCCGGTTTGCCCTGCTGCGTAGAATGTACGCTGTACCTGTGTTCCGCCGAAAGAGCGGTTGTCAAGAAGCCCGCCATATTCACGTGCAAACGGCACACCCTGAGCCACACACTGGTCAATAATATTGCCGCTCACTTCTGCCAGACGGTAAACGTTGGCTTCTCTTGCGCGGTAGTCGCCTCCTTTAATAGTATCGTAGAAAAGACGGAAAACAGAATCACCGTCGTTTTGATAGTTCTTTGCAGCATTAATACCGCCCTGTGCCGCAATAGAGTGCGCGCGGCGCGGTGAATCCTGGAAACAGAAAGCTTTTACTTTATACCCCAGCTCGCCCAATGCAGCAGCAGCGCTTGCTCCGGCAAGGCCGGTGCCCACAACGATCACTTCCATTTTTCGCTTGTTTGCCGGGTTTACCAATTTACAATGGCTCTTGTAATAAGACCATTTCTTTTCTAATTCGCCTACTGGTATTTTTGCATCTAAAGACATAACTTAATAATTTCTGATGATAAATTTCAATTACTTGTTTGTTGTATTAATTCTATACCCAGCCAAAATAAAAGCTGATAGGCATTAAAGCGAATACTAAAGGTATAATAATGGAGTAAGCAATACCAATCGCGTTTAATATTTTTAAATACCTTTTATTGTGTACGCCCAGTGAACGGAATGCACTCGTAAAGCCGTGAAGCAAATGAAATGCCAGCACAATACAGCTGATCACATACAACACCACTATCCACAGGTTACTGAAAACATGCCTCATCTCTTCAAACAAAGGAATTTCGCCATCAAGGTGCAACCAGCCCTGGGCGCTCCTGTTGGGTACCCAGAAATGTGCCAGGTGCACTACGAGGAACATGAAGATAAGTATACCCAGAATGCCCATGCTGCGGCTGTACCAGGTACTTCCCCTGTTGCCGTAATTAACGGCATAGCCCACTTTGCGTTTGCTTCTGTTGTCTATTTCCAGCATAATGCCCTGGATAATGTGCAATAAAATAAACAACATCAAACCCACCTCAAGAATACGCACGATGATGGTGCCGCCCATAAAGTGAGCGCCTGCTTCAAACATTTCACCATTGTCGTTTGCCCATATGGTAGCATTCAGACCGGCATGCACAATCAAAAATAAAATCAGGAAAATGCCGGTGCCTCCCATTACTATTTTTTTACCTACAGATGAGAGAAAAAATTGCTTGAAAGTCATAACTAAGGTATTGAATTTAAGAATTGTTAAGAGTTGCAAAGGTAGGGAGTTTAAGCCTACACTACAATTTAATGACAATGATTTTTGTCATGTTATCCCGGTTGAAAGGATGTTTTGCAATTATGTGCGCATAAATGCCTGAAAAAGAATATTTGAGCATCATTGGGTATACTGTTTAATTGCTTGGCGGGCTCCGCGAGTTCTCTAAATTAACCTGTAAATAAAATATAGGAAAAAAAACCTGCCTCCATAAAAAATTTCCCGATTATGAAAATGCATCAAGTTGTTTTGCTCCACTTTTGCACGAAAGTTTAAAAACCTAAGATCATATTAAAAATAATTTTTTTATTCAGCAGCTTGAAATTTTCGTTCCCGGATATTTTACAGAAACTGAATGATGACACCTAATTCCGGGAAGGCAACCACAAAAGACAAATCGTAAAAAAACAGCTCAAACAACATTAAACAAAGAATAAATCAAAACCAGGCATTATACAACTACAAATCATAAAAAAATGTACATAAGAACAATAAGTATTTTCATTTGCTTTATAATTTCCAGCCATGCTTTTTCCCAGGGCATTTCTTTAAAAGGAATAGTATTGAACCAAAAGTCAGAACCCGTTGCAGATGCAAGTATTGCATTACAAAAGACACGTTATGGAACAAATACCGGCAAAGACGGCAGCTACCAGTTAGCACAGGTACCGGAGGGAGATTATACATTAATAGTTTCGGCCATAGGCTTTAAAGACTTCAAAAAAAACATTGTTGTAAAAAATTCTTCCGTAACCATACAGGACGTTGTATTGGAAGAAGATATACGCTCGCTGAAGGACGTGACCGTAATGAGTTTAAGAAATAAATATTTGAATGATAAAGTAAGCAGTACCCTCAGGCTAACAACACCTTTATTAGAAGTGCCGCAGAATATACAGATTATTTCTTCTCAGATTATGGCAGATCAACAGGTGTTTGATATTGTTGATGGCGTAACCCGTAACATAAGCGGCGCTACACGGGTGGGGCATTGGGACAATCAATATGCCAATATTCGTATGCGCGGATCAAAAATACCCGCATTCAGAAATGGAATGAATATAGAAGCATCTTGGGGACCAACTGCGGAAGACGCATCAATGATTGAAAGGATTGAGTTTGTAAAAGGCCCTGCAGGCTTTATGCTGGCTAATGGTGAACCGGGCGGTTTTTATAATGTGGTGACAAAAAAGCCCACAGGCCTCACCAAGGGATCTGCCAGCATAAATATAGGCAGCTTCAGCACTTATCGCGGCGCACTTGACCTTGATGGCAAATTAAGCAGGGACGGCCGTTTATTGTACAGGTTCAATCTTGCCGGCCAACAAAAAGATTTCTTTACAAAGTATAACTACAGCAATCGTTATGCAATTACTCCTGTGCTCAGCTACCTCATTGATGAGTCAACCACATTGACGCTTGAATATACTTACCAGGGTTCCACGTATCTCTCTAACGGCAACTATTCTTTCTCGCCTAAACAATTTGCCGATCCGGGCATAAGCAATGATTTTACCTACGCCGATCCTTCTTTCCCGCCCAGCAAAATAAAAGATCATAGCGTGTATGCTTATTTAGATCATAAGTTTAATGATCAATGGAAAGCACATGCTCAATTGGCTTACTTTAATTTTAATATGATTGCTAACAGTACCTGGCTTGATTATATGAAGGCAAATGGGGATATGCCAAGATATTGGAGCATTTCAGATGAAGCAGGAGAAAACCGCTTTGCACAATTCCATTTTAGCGGAGAAGAAAAAACGGGTAGTTTGCGCCATCGTCTTTTAACCGGCGCTGACTTTGGGAATAAAAAATTCTGGGGCGATTTTAGAACGCTACTGGATTCCATTCCTGCAAAACCTTTGAATGTTTATAATCCTGTGTATGGCCTTCCCGGCGATATATTCCCTGCCATAGACCGCTCAAAAGATGTAAGGGTACGGGCAGGCGGCAGCAATTACGTTTCGGTGCTTTCCTATGCCTCGGTTTATGCGCAGGATGAACTGGCATTTCTTGATGACAGGCTACGGTTATCGCTTGGGCTGCGCTTTACTTATTCAGCAACCGTGGGCAAAACCAATGCCGCCGGCATAAAAGACCAGGTGCTTTCCCCAAGAGCTGGAATAAGCTACTCAATTGATGATAACACAAGTATTTACGCATTGTACGATCAGTCTTATGTGCCGGTATCCGGAACTAACTGGGAGGGCGAACCTTTTAAACCTATAAAAGGAAATAATATGGAAGCAGGTATAAAAAGGAATTGGTTCGCAGGCCGGTGGGCATCCACCTTAAGCGCCTATATCATTACGCGTAAAAACGCTTTGGTGGCAGACCCCGACCCGTCACACGTTGTAAACGGGCAAACTTTCCAGGTGCAGCTGGGTGAAACTAAAACCAAAGGAATAGAGCTTGATATTGTCGGTGAAATATTCAATGGAATGAATATAAATGCTAACTACGCTTTAACCGATTCACGCATATCCGCATCCACAGATGAAAAGACAATCGGCAATGTAACGCCAAACACTGCAAAACATACAGCAAATGCATGGTTGAACTATCGTATACAAAGAGGATTTCTGGAAGGGTTTGGATTAATGGGAGGCATATCTGCATTAATAGACAGGCATATAGAAACAACCAAACATCCTAATTTTCCCAATTATTTCCGGGCCGACGGAGGCCTAAGCTATCAAAGAGGGAAATATGCCATTTCTTTTATCGTAAATAATTTGCTTAATGACCAGACTTTAATGACTTCAGGATCCGTGCGTAATCCTTCCAAAGCATTAAGTGCAAAAGGAGCCGTACCGTATTATACATATATTTTAGAAGCAAGGAGAAATATGAGGATAGGAATTACCTATTCGTTCTGATAGAAATTTTTTTACCAATTTAAAATTAATCCTCATGAAATAAACATGCCGCCTAAGCGAGAACCGAATAAGTATGAAACCAAAAAAGATCCCGGCACCTACCGGGGCGACTAAAAAACAAATAAATATACACACATCAAATAGCCACAAGCAAACTTTTATACCAACCGCGGATAAATAAAGGCTATTCTATGTGACAACTGAAAAACAAATAAATATATACACATGAAATAGCCATAAGCAAAGTTGCATACCAACCGTTGATGAATAAAGGCTATTCCATGTGACCATTAAAAACAGCCGCAAAGCGGCGAACTAAAAAATATACACATGAAATAACCATAAAGATTAGGAATCTATACCAACCGGGAATGATAATAAAGATGAAGGTTTTGGTTATTCCGTGTGGCAAACAGAAAAAATTAATTATACACACATGAAAACAGTACTTACAACAATAATTTTGTTGGCTGCCACACAAACCCTGTGGGCACATGCACTCTGGCTTGAAACAAAACCTGCGGGACAAAAAAATCAGCCGCACGCCGTAAATGTATATTTCGCCGAACCTGACGATGCGTACGAGCTTACCGACAGTAAAGCATGGAATAACGTTAAGAATTTTGACTTGTACCTTATTACACCCAAAAACGAGAAGATAAAACTACATGTAGTAAAGCAAAAAGACCGCTATACTGCCGCCTTTACTCCCGGCCAGGACGGCCGCTATTTCGTTGTGCTGGAAAACCGGAAGATAGGTGTGATAGCTCATAATCCGGACAAGCCTTATGCGCTTTTCTTCTACGCTGCTTCTGTTGTTGATGTCGGCCACACTTCCACACCTGTGTTATGTAATCACTTGCATAACACAGCGCCTATGCGTATAATACCAACGCACAACCATAAAGACAGCGCCAGCTTATGGGTTCAAAACCTGCAGGATCATAAAAGCAACCTTACTATTTTCGGGCCCTCGGGCAAAATAGCTGAATTCAAGGATATCAGCTCCGGAGAGCTTAGCTTTAAAACTGCCGGGGCGGGACAATATAAAATTGAGGCCATTACTATCGACAAAACGCCGGGCACGCTTCAGGGTAAGGCTTATAAAAATACTTATCATATCTCAACAACGATGATGGAAATACCCGCTGAACAAAAGCGATGAATATAGCTGGATAAACTTTAGAGCAAATAAGGCACTTAGTACAAATAAATAACCTTTGAATAATCAGTTATGCCTTACTCCAAAAAGCAGCAAATCCTTACGTTTTAAAAATAAAGAAGCGAACAAAACATCAGTATCGAGGATCAGATAAAACATGGCATGGATGGTAAAGATTGGTTAATTAAAACGGCGGCCTCAGCAAGGAGCCATTAGACCGCAGGGAATAAGGAAATAAAACCAATTTATCTGTTGCGCGATGAATTGTTTGGCGTCCTTGCACTTTTCTGTATCAGGAAAGCATCATACGCTCTTTAAAGAAAAGAGGCTGTCTCAAAAGTACGAGGCAGCCTCTATTTATTTTGTAAGGGTATGCAGAAAGTTTTTGTTTGCACGATGCTCAACGCTTTCATTTTACTTTTGATACATCCTCTTACTGATTTTATTTATAAAGAATGTCGTAGTATTCTTCAGCCATTCTATCACTATTGAACTGGAAACGTACGTCATCCATACCATTCTTCATGATCTGTCGCCAGGTATCATAATCATCATAGTACAACGGTACGATCTCGTTTTCCAGTATATCGTATAATTTTTCAAAATCGTAACGGTCCTGCTCTTCGGTAGACATGTTTTCATAATCTGCTTTAGGAATTACAAAACCATTGTTACCGTGATTTACAAATTCCGGGATCCAGCCATCATCGGTAGAAAAGTTTACAGCGCCGTTCATGCAGGCCGTCATGCCGCTTGTGCCCGAGGCTTCGCGAGGTACACGTGGATTGTTTAGCCAAAGATCGGCAGCCTGCTTCAGCCTTTTGCTAAGCTCCAGTTCATAGCCCGTTACTACGCTCATGTTGTGGTAATCCTTGCTTGCCACTACCAGCTTATTGAACGTGTCAATAGCCGGCTGATCGAGCGGGTAAGGCTTCCCTGCCCAGATGATCTGCACGGGATGTTTTTTATTTTCCAGTAAATTCCTGAAACGCTGCCTGTCGTTCAGCAAAAAGTCGGCTCTTTTGTAGCCTGCGAATCTTCTTGCCCAAACAATGGTAAAAATATTCGGATCAAAAATATCGCCGGTCTGGTCTGCCACGATTTTAAAAGCTCTTTTCTTCAGGTAGTTTTTCCTGTCGTCGAAACGCTCATCGTCATTGTCTTCTTTGGCTTTGTACAATTGTTTGTCTGACCAGTATTTATAATCCTGTGCATTGGTAATAGCTTTGATCTCGCAAATGCCTTCATATTTTCCCCACATTTCATTGGATACCCTGCCATGTAACTGTGACACTCCATTGGCTATATGTGCCATTCTTAAAGCGCAAAGCGAATGGTTAAACTGATCGTCCTGGATGCCGGAGATCCTTCTCACTTCATCCATCGCGAGGCCGGAGAAATAAGACATTTGATAGCACATGTTGAAGTCATGCTTTTCATTACCTGCCTCTTCGGGTGTATGCGTAGTAAATACCAGCTTCTCTTTTACTTTATCCAGGCTTTTGTATTTCTGCAATAAATAGAATGCAGCCGGCAGGCCATGTGCTTCGTTGAGGTGGTAAATATCTCTTTCAAAATTCAGTTCATCCAGCAGCCTTGCACCACCCTTGCCCAACAAAATGTACTGGGCTATTTTGGTAGCTGCGTTGCCATCGTAGAGCCTGTGGGAAATGGTTTTTGATACGAAATCATTCTCAGGCACATCTGTACTTAAAAAGAACATGGGAGCAGACTTAAAAGTCTCGGGGTTCAGGTACCACACTTTTACCCAAACCGGCGCATCGTGAATATCTATCTGGAATTTAATGCCTGTATCTTCGAGGAAGTTGTACATTTTTTCAGTCCAGGTAACCTGCAATGTCTGGTCCATGTTCCTGGCCTGATCGTAATAACCGTATTTCCATAGAATGCCGATGCCAACTAAGTCCTGCGACAAAGAATAGGCGCTGCGCATATGAGAACCGGCTAAAAATCCCAAGCCGCCACTGTATATTTTTAATGCCTGGTCAATGGCAAACTCCATAGAAAAATAAGCCACTTTCCTGGAATATTTATCGTTGATGGTATAAGGCATTTTAAAGTTCCTGAAATCCATGATTATATCTGTTTTTAAATTAATTTTTTTAAACGCGGTGCGAAGGTATTGTAATTTTATTTATTACTGAAACCTGCACTTAACTTATTCACATACGTTTGCAGCAGCGCTTTGACAATAATCCGGAGTATTATTTTATTGTAAAAACTATGCTGAACTGTGGAGGCGGGTTGGTAATATACGTGAGCTGATCCTTATCTTTTTTATGGGGAAATATCTTACCACCCGGATTGAGAAAATAAACCACAGTACCTGCCAGCATACCAATGCCTGCGCCTGTCAATACATCTGAAATATAATGCCTGTTGTTGGCCATTCTCAAACAGCCTGTACCTACAGCAAAAGCATACCCGCTTAATGCATAAGGCAGGCTCGTACTACGGTATTCATGAAATAAGAGCGAGGCATTGGTAAACGCAATGGCGGTGTGGCCTGACGGAAAAGATTTCCTGTCGCTGCCATCGGGGCGAAGCTCTCCGAAAGCGTTTTTCATGAGCAATACTGCTCCTCCGGACAAGACATTTGCAGCCGCCACATTGGTAGCTTTTGCAAAGATATTATTGGCCGAATGCAAGCCGAATAAATCTCCGGAAAGCAGTTGTGCCGCCGGTATCGCCGGCAGGTAATCATCAAGGTGTGTACGAAAGTCTGCGCCCGCGCCCTGTCTCACCATACGCATGACATCATATTTTACATCGCTGTAATGCAGCGCCAGTCCTGAACCTATCAGTACTGCCGGCATAATCCATGATGTGCCTGCCTTCTGGTGTTGTACGGGAGTTTGCTGCTGTGCGTATACCGGCGATGCCAATAAGCCGGGTATAAAAAATAAAACAGCAATCAGCCTATAGCGCATACTTCGCATCTATCAGCCGGTTGTTGGTGTCACTTGAGCAGACAGCATACTGAAAGCCTTTCTGAACGCAATAAGCGCCATGCAACCCGGCTTTGTTCAACGCAATAAATGCTACCTGCATATCTCTGGCTTTAGGCCCGTTGCGTTTGATGATGCGCTGTATGGCAAGCCTACAGGCATTTTCAGGAGTATACCCCTGCCGCATAAACTCTACCACCAGGTGTGAACCTGCAATCTTAATTACTTCTTCGCCGAGGCCGGTAGCTACGCAGGCGCCTGCTTCATTATCTACAAATAATCCTGCACCGATCAGCGGAGAGTCTCCCAAACGGCCGCGCATTTTAAAAGCCATGCCGCTGGTAGTACAGCTTCCGCTGAGGTTGCCTTTTTTATCTATTGCCAGCATGCCTATGGTATCGTGGTTCCAGCTGCCGTCAGAAAGCTTATTGGGAGCAAAGGCAGACAAGCCTTTTGTTCTTTCCACATTTACCTGGGGCTTGTATTCCGAGGTTTTCAGCCATTCGCTGTAAGCCTTTGCTGCATCTTTGGAAAGCGCCTGCGGCTCTAAAGGAAAGCCTTCACTCAGGGCAAACTGCTGGGCGCCCTGCCCTACCAGAAATACATGGGGTGTTTTTTCCATTACCCTGCGGGCTACGGAAATAGGATGCTTTATTCTCTCTAAAAAAGCTACTGCACCACAGTTGCCGTGCTCATCCATAATGGAGGCATCGAGCGTTACAAAGCCGTCACGGTCGGGGTTGCCTGCAAGGCCCACACAACAGCCGGTCTCATTTTCCGTAACCATTACACCCTGCTCTACTGCATCCAGGGCGCGTCCGCCATTGCGCAATACTTTCCATGCACCTTTGTTGGCGTTGATGCCTGCATCCCAGGTAGAGATCACCAGGGGTAAGTTCTTTTTATTGGCAGCTGCCTGTACGCTATTGGCCAGCAGGCTGCCTATTGACAGCGATCCGGCCTGTAAAAATCTTCTGCGGGTAAACATATTATTTTATAACCTCTGCTAATTTTTTATGTAATTCTTCACCTCTCAGGTCTGTAGCTATGATCTTTCCCGAAGGATCTAACAGGAAATTGGCAGGAATACCGTTAACGCCGTATTTTTTTGCAGAAGCGCTGTTCCAGTATTGCAGATCACTCACATGGTAAGGCCAGTCGAGCTTATCATCCTTAATAGCTTTGATCCAACTGGGCTTATTCCTGTCAAGAGATACGGAATATATAGTAAAGTTTTTGTCTTTGAATTTATGATAAGCTTCTACTACATTGGGATTCTCAGCGCGGCAGGGACCACACCAGCTTGCCCAGAAATCAATGAGCACATACTTTCCTTTTAAGGAAGAAAGACGGATCTCGTTAACACCTGCAGTATCTTTTTCTGATATTTCAGGCGCCATTTTGCCCGGCGCCGTTGCCAGCTTTTTATCAACGGCATCCCTCAATCGTGCGGTAAGATCGTACTGTACCGGCCGGGCTTCTATCAGCTTCAGCAACTCGTTGGCAGTATCTATATCGATTGACGACATTTTCATGGAAAGCAGTACTGGAGCCACGTACGAGCTTCTGTTGGCCCGGATGACGTCTGCCGCAACCTTAGCATTGTCTTTATCCATTTTTCTATATTCCTCTTCATACATTTTCAGAGCAACAGTATCTTTGGCATTGTGAGCTGCCACATATTTTTTCTCGAATTCAGTCTCCCAACCCGGGTTGCCGCCGAAAAGTTTTGAATTATATTGGCTGTAAATATCATTTTCCTGGGTACCGGAAACTATCAGGCCTGGCTCAGACGCTTTGCCAGCAACCTTGATCCTGCCTCTTTCCAGTATCAGTATTGTTCGTGCCTGGTCTTCGCCGTTCCTTACTACCAAGGTAGCTGTAGATGGTGCGGATATGGTATCTTTAAAAGAAAAGCTGCCATTTAAAACTTCTGTAGAATCTATATGCTGCTCACCGCCTACTCTTCTTACAAGATAGACTTTAGCTTTATCAGCGCCCTGAATATTTCCTTCAATTACAAAACCGGGGTTTACTTTTTGAACAGCTACCGTATTCTTTGGTGCAATTTTTTTCTTTGGAGTAACGGGTTTTTTTTGTGCATATGCAGTAACCGAAGATAATATAGCGGCTGCAATGAGAAATGTTTTGGTCATCTTTAGTTATTTGTATGATTTAAAGCCTAAAAATACAGGTAAATTTAATTAATGCGCAAAATCCAGTTCATAATTTCCCCTGATCCTTTCAATGGGCGGGTTGTAATAACCGAACTTTATTTGCGGGAATTCTTCATGAATAGCTTCCATCAGGTTCTTTATGCCCATGAAAGGCTGCGTTTCGGCAACGCCCATGAGGCCAAGATACCAGTCTGGATCTATATTGAAATTACGCCATTGTATCATGTTAATATCCGTATCGGCGATAAGCTTGCGTAAGGCGTCATATTCTGCTTCCGTATCGGTCATGCCGGGGAAAACAAAATAGTTGATGCTGGCCCATCCACCGTAAGACCTTACTACTTTCAGGCTTTCAACAATATCTTCAAACTCATAATTATTGGGCCGGTAGTAAGCAGTGTAAATATGTTCCTGGGCAGAATTGAGGCTTACGCGTATGCTGTTTAAACCCGCATCGCACAACACTTTTACGGCATCGGGCTTTGATCCGTTGGTATTGATATTGATGCTGCCGTTGGCCGTATGCCTGCGCATTTCAATGATTGAGTCGCGGATAGCTTCCCACATCAGCAGAGGTTCTCCTTCGCAGCCCTGCCCGAAGCTTACAACCGGGTAAGGCGCCTGCAACAAATGCGGTACGGTAAACTCTGCCACTTCTGCTACCAGCGGCTTAAAGGTAAGCCTGTCCTGCGTTGCAATGATGGTTTCTTCTTCCGGCTGAAAAGAAATACAACCTATACAATTAGCGTTGCAGGCCGGAGACATGGGTACCGGGCACTCCCATCTTCCCAGGGAAAGGTTGCGGGCAGCCGGGCAATGGTATGTGTTGCAGCAATTTTCCATGAGGTGTTTTACCAGCCTGTTGTCAGGATAGTGTTTTAGTAAATCCAGCGATCGCTGCTGAATTTTCTCTTCGTCGTAACCGGCGCATTCCTGGCGGATATCGCGCTCTATGCGCATAGCACATACATAAAATTTACCTTCCCTAAATCCTGCAGCAGTATAGCAGAATAAAGGCAGTGTAGGCGCATTATCTTCTGTAGTTTCGTACGCAGCCAGGTACAAGCCTGTGTGAGCAGGCGGAATGAAAGCTGCTACAGCCCAGCCTTTATCGCAAAGCCGCATTTCTCCTGTGTTTACATCAATACCGATGCCCCTTCTGCCGGGCAGCTCATACAGGTTGCCGCCTTCAGGAAGTTCTATCCAGTCGCCTTCTTCTACAGGTACAGCATCCCAACCCGCTCTGCCGACCGCATAGAGGGAAGTATCTTCAAAAATATTGCCATTACCGTCTGAGTATAATATGTACATACGAGTTGACTTATACTGACTGTGATCAGTGAGAAATTTTGTTTTAATTAAAAAATTTATTGTTATTTATCTCAATGCCCAAACCGGCGACCGGCATCAATGATGCAAACCCATTATTAAATTCCAGGCCGGACGCAATATCGTCTGCAAGCAGCAAAGGGCCATCCATATCAACAAAATCCAGCTGGGGAAGCAGGTTGGCAATGGCTGCAGTACCTACAGATGTTTCATTCATGCTGCCTGCCATTATCTTTAAACCTAATGCACGCGCTTCTTTGATCATGCGCAATGCAGGCGTTAACCCGCTGCATTTGGTAAGTTTTATATTAATGCCGTGAAAATGGCCTGCGCATTTCCTTACATCGCTTTCGAAAACACAGCTCTCATCGGCAAACAACGGCAGCTCAGATTTTTCATACAATATTTTCATTCCCTCCCAATTATCTTTTGCAAGCGGCTGTTCTACCAGCTCCACGCCCAACTGTTTTAACTGGGGTATATTCTGCAATGCCTCATCTAATTCCCAGCCGGCATTTACATCTACCCTGAAGACAGCATTGGTGTAAGCCCGTAGCGCGCGTATGATCTCCACATCCTCCGCTGTGCCTAATTTTATTTTATAAACAGGCTGCGGATTGTCTCTCATTTTTTCAATCATTTTTTCAATGGAATCAATGCCGATGGTGTAATCTGTCTGTGGTATGTTGTCCCATTTGGTACCGAATAATTCATACAAAGGTTTGCCGTTCATCTTGGCGAACAGGTCCCATGCAGCCATATCTAATGCACATACCAGGAAAGGGTTTTGAGGGAACAGGTGATGCAGGTAATGCCAGTAGCGTTCCGGTTCGGTGAGTGCAAATTTCTCCACCATTTTTTTCCTGGCATGCAGGTCGGCTATCATTTGCTCTACGGTAATGTTGTAGTAAGCTATTGCCGGCGCTTCTCCCCATCCTGTGAACGGTCCTATACTCAGGCTTACGATCAACGCAGGCTGATGCGTTTTGGTTCTGCCTCCTGAAATAGTAAAAGGATATTTAAACGGCGTACTGACTGAATGGTAAAATAATTGCATTTTATTGGCGATAAGCTGCAAAGATAGTGGATAATTGAGTGTGGTGAATGGTGCGTAATGGTGAGAAGTAAAAAAGTAAAAGTGAGAAGTATTCAGCGGCCAGCGGTCGGTTTAATACCTCATTTGTCAATTGTCAATTAATACATAAACAACTGCACAACTAAACAAGCCCACAACTTACGAATACCCAACTCCATGATATTCCACTAAACGCTTCGCTTTCCGCTGCCCATTTCCATTGTCAATTGTCAATTACGCTCTCCTCTTTCC
>NZ_JAOTPL010000027.1:0-23415 GCF_025631005.1 Haoranjiania flava | reverse complement strand
CGCTGTTTGACCAATGCCGGGATTAATAAGCGCAGTGCCTAAGAACGCCAACGAACCGTTCCTGAAAAAATCTCTTCTTTGCATAGTATGATGTATAAAGGGTATTTGTAATGTTGGTACAAAATAACGCAAAAAATAAATAACCCACAGATGTTTTTATATTATCTGCAGGTTATGCTTGTTGATGGCATTAAATACTAATTCATGCCTCTCTTCCTGAGCATAGGTTTAATGTCTGGGTCTTTTCCCCGGAATGCCCTGAACGCCTGGTTGTAATCTTTGGTATTGCCTATGGATAAGATCATGTCTCTGAAACGCTGGCCGTTCTCAGGCTTCAGGCCGCCGTTTTCTTCAAACCACGCAAAGGCATCATTATCGAGCATTTCAGCCCAACTGTAAGCATAGTAGCCTGCTGCATAGCCCCCACCGAACACATGCTGGAATATGGATGAAGTATAGCGTGGAGGAATTTGCTGCACATACAGTTTTGTTCTTTCCAGTGCTTCTCTTTCAAACTGCTTTGCGTCCTGTTCAGGCAGATCTGCACTTAAAGAGTGCCATTGCATATCAAGTTGCGCTGCTGCTAAAAACTCAGTGAGCATATATCCCTGGTTAAAAGTTGCTGCATTTTTTATTTTGGTGATCAGCTCTTCAGACATAGGTTCGCCTGTCTGGTAGTGTATGGCATAGTTTTTCAACACTTCGGGGTACAAGGCCCAGTGCTCATTGATTTGCGAAGGCAATTCCACAAAATCGCGCGCTACATTCGTTCCTGATAAGCTTGGGTATGTCTGGTTGGCAAATAGGCCGTGCGTAGCATGGCCAAACTCATGAAACATGGTAGTAACATCATCAAAACTGGTCAGCGCCGGCTGGCCGTCGGCGGGCTTGGTAAAGTTGCAGACGTTGTAAATAACCGGTTTCTGACCTAAAAGTTTAGATTGCTCTACAAAATTTCCCATCCATGCGCCGCCGGATTTATTATCTCTTTTATACGGATCGAAATAGAACAGCGCAAGCTCTGTTGAATCTTTGTCGAACACTTCAAAAACTCTTACATCTTTGTGGTATACAGGAATGTCTTTTCTTTCTTTAAAGGTAATGCCATACAATTTTGTGGCAGTATAAAAAACGCCGTTCTCCAAAACCTTGTTGATCTCAAAGTATGGTTTTATCAGGCTTTCATCCAGGTCAAATTTTTCTTTTCTTACTTTTTCGGCATAATAGTCCCAGTCCCATGCCTGTGCTGTAAACGTGTCTTTTTCTTTGGCTATCATGTTCTGTATATCCTTCAGCTCACCTTTTGCTTTCGCTAAAGCAGCAGGCACCAGTTTGCCTAAAAATTGCTGCACTGCCTCCGGCGTTTTAGCCATCTGGTCCTGCAACTTCCATTCTGCATAGTTTTTATAGCCCATGAGCCTGGCTTTATCTGCACGGATCTTTGCAATCCGCGTCAAAGTTTTACGTGTATCATTGGCATCGCCCTTTTCAGTACGGGTTACAGAGGCTTCAAAGAGTTTTTGCCTGGTCTCCCTGTTTTTTAGCGATTGCAGCATTGGTTGCTGAACCGTATTTCTTAAAGACAACAGCCATTTGCCAGACAAGTCCCTGCCTTTAGCCTCTTCTTCCGCTGCATCCATTTCAGCCTGAGATAAACCTTCCAATAATTTCTTGTCTTCTATGATCAATGCGCCGGCTTTACCGGCATCCATCAGTTGGTTGCGGAATTTAGTGGTAAGAGTGGCTTCTTCTTCATTCAAAGCCATCATTTGTTTTTTCTTGTCCGCATCAAGGGCTGCGCCTGCCATTTTAAATTCATTGTAATAATATTCTACCAGCTTCTTTGATTCATCGTCGAGCTTCAATGTATTCAACTGTTTGTAAATAGTATCTACTCTTTGAAATAATTTTTCATTGAGGTAAATGGCATCCCTGTGCTGTGAGAGCTTCGGGGCCATCTCCTGTTGCAATGCCTTGATATGGTCGTTTGTGTTGGCGCTGGCCAATGCATAGAATGCACTGTTGGTGCGGGAAAGCAGCCTGCCGCTTTTTTCCATTGCCACCAGTGTATTTTCAAATGTTGCAGGTTCGGCATTGTTGGCGATGCTGTCTATTTCTGCCATTTGCTGCTTCATGCCTTCGAGCATAGCGGGTTTGAAATCACTGTCTTTGATTTTATCGAAAGCAACAGTCTTATATGGCAGTGTGCTTTCTTTGTAAAAAGGATTGGCAGAAGTAAAGTTTACATTGACAGAATCTCTGCCACTGCCCTGTTCGCCTGAATTACAGGAAATATTGGTTAAGGTCATAAAAACAAGAATTACGAATGAAAGTCGCTTCATTTACAATTGTTTAATGTGAGAAAATAGTTGTGCGTAAAGTTAAGGATTAAATTTAATTGACAATTGATAGTTGACAATTGATAATTGAAATTGAGCATTGATAAAGCTGCACTGTAATTTGTAATTTGTAATCTGTAATCTGCAATTTATAATTTGTAATCTGTAATTTGCAATCAGATATCCTAAAAAATAATACTCTAAAATAATGATTTGTATATTTTTAGTTTTTAAATTTGGTATATCGTCCACTTTAAAAAACTAATTTATGGCAATTGGCTTTACTGAAATGATCCTCATTGTCGTAGCAGCCGTCATGATCATTGTTCCCTTGGGGATTGTTCTTTTTATAGTTACCGGCGGAAAAAAGAAAAAAGATGCCGGCAACACTGAGACGCCGGGTAATGATAGAAATGCCGATGGCCTGAGCAAGGAATAAGGCTGCCTCCGCACGGAAACAGCCCTTGTTTATGTGTATTTGGCTTACATCCTTTTTTAAGCTTCACAGCTTGAGCAATTCACAAAATTTACCATCAGCTCCTTGGATACCGATTGGCTGCGCTGATAGTACAATGTTTTTACGCCCAGCTTCCACGCTTCTATGATCACGTTATTTACGTCTTTGATAGGCATGGTGGAAGGAATATTTATATTCAGGCTTTGTGCCTGGTCTATAAACTGCTGGCGTTGCGCTGCCTGTGTTATGATCTCTCTCGGGCTGATTTCCTTGAAGGTTTTAAACACATTCTTTTCTTCTTCATTCAGCTGTGGAATGTGTTGCACAGAGCCGTGGTTGAGCATGATGGTCCTCCAGGTATCTTCATTGTTGATGCCTTTTTCTATCAACAGTTTTTCCAGGTATTTATTTTTACGCATAAAATTGCCCTTTGCCAGGCCTGCCTTATAATAGTTGGAGGCGAACGGCTCAATACCCGGCGACACCTGCCCCAGTATAGCCGAGCTGGAAGTGGTTGGCGCTACGGCAAGCGTAGTGGTATTCCTGATGCCGTAGCCTTTCAGCAATTCAGGCTCACCGTAGATATCTGCCAGTTCGCGTGATGCTTCCTGCGACTGATCTCTTAGTTGCTTAAATACCTTGGCGTTGAACATTTTTGCATTCATTGATTCAAACGGTATCATGTTTTTCTGCAAATAAGAATGGTAGCCTAAAACGCCCAGCCCAAGCGCCCTGTGGCGCATAGCGAAGTTTCTTGCCGGCGTAAGGTAATAATTGCCTGTAGTCTTTTCAATAAATTCAGACAATACCGCATCAAGAAAATAAATAGCCAGTTTCACGGCATTGGTATCTTTCCATTCATCATACAATTCCAGGTTCATGGAAGAAAGGCAGCAAATAAAACTTTCATCGTTAGATGATGGCAGCATGATCTCGGAGCACAGGTTTGATGCATGCACCGTATAGTTCAGGTCTTTGTAAACCTGCGGCTTGTTCCTGTTGACATTATCTGTAAAGAAAATGTACGGCAAACCCTTTTGTTGCCTTGATTCCAGTACTTTGGCCCAGGTTTGTCTTTTCTGCATATCGCCATCGATCATATCCTGCATCCAGTAGTCGGGCACACACACGGCAAAGAATAAATTCTGGATGGGATTGCCTATATCTTTGATCTGCAAAAACTCGTGAATATCCGGATGATCTATATCCAGGTAAGCTGCAAAAGCGCCTCTTCTTACGCCACCTTGTGAAATGGTGTCCATGGCAGCATCGAACAATTTCATAAAAGAAACTGCGCCTGAAGATTTTCCGTTGTCTGTAACGGCAGATCCTCTTTCTCTCAAAGAACCGAAATAGCCGGAGGTGCCGCCGCCGATTTTGGTCTGCATGATCACCTCACCCAGCTTTTGGGTAATGCCTTCAATATCGTCAGGTATATGCACGTTGAAGCAGGAAATCGGCAGTCCTCTCTGGGTACCCATATTTGCCCACACCGGTGAGGAGAAACTGATCCAGCCTTTGTAGATCATTTCTTTGAAAGCTTCTTTCAGCTCGGGCTTAAACAATCTTTTGCAGGCAGCCGTAGTGATCCTGTCTATGGCTCCGTAAACAGTTTCGCCCTTGAGCAGGTATCCCCTGTTGAGCATTTGTGATGACTCTTCATTGAGCCACCATATTTCGGGATTTTCTTCTGCTGTTTTTTCCCCGAAATCTTCCAGCACAGCGGTTTCATTTCCAAGTTGCAATACCATTGTATAATATTTTTATTTTTATTAATTATATTGATCTACATTCAATTATATGTTCTTGTGCAAATTTTATTAGAACAAGTCGTTTGCCGTAATACTCTTGTCGTGTTTTGTATAATCTACCGGGCGTTTGGCAAAGAAATCGTCCAGGCTGTTGGCAAAAACCTCTTCTTCAAACCAGCGCATCGGGCGGTAGTCGCCATCTGCCACATTATATAACGGTTTCAGACCGATTTTTACCAGGCTGTCATCTGTTCTGTATTTCATAAAATTGAGCAGGTTCTCCTTGGAGATATTGTCGATCTCTCCTTTCTCAAAGATCCAGTCAAGGATCTCTTTTTCCAGGTCGACAGATGCTCTCACGAGGTTGTAAATCCTCTGGATGCCTGTTTCATCAATCAGGTCGGGTTGCTCTTCGCGGATCTTGTTAATGATGTAGATGCCTGCATTTGCGTGCAGTTGTTCGTCAACAGAAGTCCATGCAATGATGTTGGATACATTTTTCATGTAGCCTTTAAAACGTGTGAACGAAAGTATGGTGGCAAACTGGCTGAACAGGGATACATTTTCAATCAATATGCTGAACATGATGAGTGAAGAAACGTACTCGCTGTGGGTCTGGCTGTTGGCGTTTTTAAGTACATCAGATAAATAATCAATTCTCCTGCGGATCACCGGCACTTCTACCAGCTTTTCAAATTCCTGGTTGTAGCCGAGCACTTCCAGCAGCCTTGAATAGGCCTCTGAATGGCGAAATTCACACTCTGCAAAGGTGGCGCCCAAGCCGTTGAATTCAGGTTTGGGAATGTGTGAATACAGGTTGCCCCAGAAGGTCTTTACAGCTACTTCAATCTGCGCAATGGCAAGCAGGCTGTTTTTAATAGCATTTTGCTCTGCCGGCGTAAGTTGTGAATTAAAATCCTGCACGTCGGCAGTAAAGTCTACCTCTGAATGTACCCAGAAAGATTTGTTGATGGCTTCTGTAAAAGTAAGCACCTCCGGATATTCAAAAGGTTTGTAGCTGATGCGTTTATCAAAAATACCCATAATGTTATTTTTATTTTATAGTAAAAAATAATTCGGTTGCCTGAGAAAAGTTCTGGTCGGAAATGTCAGTAAGGTTGCAAACTCTTCAGGTGCAAGTTTAGAAAAAGTTTTTAAGAGCGCCCATATTACTTTTTAACAGGTGTGAATAGTTTTTCTGTTGCCATTAGTAAAACCTAAAATGAGGTAATTATGCATAATTTATTTACTTATTAATGACGCTTTAATACCGTGTATGGTGTTTTCTTATAAAAAAGTTGTTTTGAGAAACCCTTTGCGTGCATTGAAATGCTTTATTGCGTATATTTATTTTTTGAAAATTAAAAACATGCATTATTGTAAACCATTCATAGCATATAATGCACTTGGCTAACGTAAACTGGATAATACACAATGCAATATCGCCTTAGGAGGGCAAACAGGCAAATACCCGGGTAACTTTCGGGATGCATTAATTAAAAATAAAATACACATAGATGAAACAGCCATCAACAAAGTTGCGTACCAGCTGTTAATAAATAAGCTATCCATGTGACAAGAAAAACAATAAATATATACATAGATGAAATAACCATAAAGATTAGGAATCTTTACCAACCGAGGATGAGTATTGAATCTAAAAAAATGGTTATTCCATGTGGCAACTGAAAAAACAAATAAATATACACACATGAAATAGCCATAAGCAAGGTTGCATACCAACCGCGAATGAATAAAGGCTATTCCATGTGACCATTAAGAAAAATGAAAATATACACATGAAAAAACTTACCTTTCTTTTAAGTACAGTAGTAATGCTGGCATCCTGCGCAGCCCTGAAAACCAAAGAATCCGTATCGCTCTTCAACGGCAAGGACCTGACCGGCTGGACTATACATGGCACGGAAAAATGGTACGTAGACAATGGTGAACTGGTTTGCGAAAGCGGGCCTGACAAGCAATACGGTTATTTATCTACCAATGAGCAGTATAAAAATTTTGATTTTAGTGTAAAATTTAAACAGGAAGCCAATGGCAACAGCGGCGTATTTTTCAGGTCATCGATTGAAGGCGTAAAGATCAGCGGCTGGCAGGTAGAAGTGGCGCCCATGAACCTGCATACAGGTGGCATTTATGAATCTTACGGCCGCGGATGGTTGATAAAACCCAGGGCTGAGGATGAGCAGCACCTGAAGCCGGGCGAATGGAACACCTTACGCATACGCGTGGTAAATGATGAAGTTACTACCTGGTTGAACGGCCACCAGATGGTTTATTTTAAAGATGAAAAAATCGGCAATGCCAACGGCTTTATAGCTCTGCAGATACATGATGGCGGCGGCATTAAAGTGCGCTGGAAAGATTTTCTGCTGACGAAGCTGTAAGCATCATTCTCTTTCACATTTTTTGATTAATTTAGTTCCCGCAATTACAATTGGTGATTGACAAGACTCCTATGCGCATATCGCAGCGGATTTATTGCCCCAATACAAAGAAATCAAAGTTTAAAACAATTTATAATTATGTTGCGATCAATTTTTACCATGTTGGCATTGCTGGCCATAACCACATTTTCATTTGCACAGAAAACAAAACCATACAAAGTTATCGGTTATTTTTCAGGCGACAGCGCTATGCTACATAAGTACGATGTAAAAAAACTCACACACCTCATCTACGGTTTCAGCCATGTGGACAACGGCAATATGGTCATCACCAAACCTAAGGACGCTCCCGCCCTCCTGGCTTTTCAAAAAATAAAAAAGCAGCATCCGGGCCTTAAAACCATGATAGCTTTAGGCGGCTGGGGTGGCTGCGAGTTCTGCTCCCAGACTTTTAACGATCAGGAACTCACCAAAAAATTCGCATTGTCTGTAAAAGATTTCCTGAATAAATACGAGCTCGACGGCATAGACCTTGACTGGGAATACCCGGCCATAGCCGGACATCCCGGCCACCAGTACATCCCCGAAGACAAAGACAACTTTACCAACCTGGTAAAAGAACTGCGTAAAACATTGGGAAAGGAAAAGCTCATAACCTTTGCTGCCGGCGGGTTTCAGAAGTTCCTGGATGCTTCCATTGCCTGGCATGAAGTAGAACCTTACCTGGATTTTGTAAACCTGATGACTTACGACCTGGTGCATGGCTACTCAACAACCACAGGCCATCATACCAACCTGTATGCAACCCGGGCCGGCGAAGAATCTGCCGATAACACGATCAAATTTTTTAAGAAGATCAAATTCCCGTTGAAAAAATTAATGCTGGGCGCGGGTTTTTACATGCGCGAGTTTGAGAATGTGCCAGCCAAAAACAACGGCTTGTACCAACCGGCAAAGTTCCTTGATTTTGTAGACTACAGGGTTGGTGTAAACAAGTATACAAAAACCAACGGCTACACACAGTATTGGGATAATGTAGCCAAAGCTGCTTACTGGTACAATCCTGCCAAAAAGATTTTCGTAACCGGGGAAACCAAGGCTTCTGTTCGTGAAAAATGCGCATACATTAAAAAGCATAAGCTGGGCGGATTTATGTTCTGGGAACTGCCTACGGATCTGCCAAAGGGCGGTTTGTATGAAGCTGTTAAGTTGAATTAAAGTTACAAAAGTTACATTAATACATCATCATCACCCAATAAAAAGACCGGCCTGAATGATCAAGCCGGTCTTTTTGTATAGTATATTTTATTCTACTTTTCTTGCGCCGTCGCTGATGACTACGTCGTATACTTTTGGTTCGTGGCCATACTTTTCTTTAAAAGATTTTTTAGCTTCTTCAATAAAGCTGTCGTAGAGTTCTTCTTTCACCAGGTTAATGGTGCAGCCGCCAAAGCCGCCGCCCATTACGCGTGAACCGGTAACGCCGTGCTTTTTAGCCTCTTCGTTTAAGAAGTCAAGCTCTTCGCAGCTTACTTCGTACAAGCGGCTCATGCCGTCATGGGTTTTGTACATCCTGTCGCCAACGGTCTCGTAGTCGCCTTTTTCAAGCGCTTCGGAAACATCGTAAACTCGCTGTGTTTCTTCAATCACATATTTGGCGCGCATGTAGTCTTCTTCAGATATCTTATCTTTTACCGCATCCAGTTGCTCTATGGTTGCGTCGCGCAAAAATTCAACTTCGGGGTTGCCATTGTCATGAATGGTTCTGGCTGCAGTTTCGCAGGATTCGCGGCGCTTGTTGTAGGCAGAAGATGCCAGCTCGTGTTTTACAACAGTATCTAAAAGAACCAGCTTATAGCCTTTAGGATCAAAGGGGAAATAATCGTATTCCATGCTTTTGGTGTCCAGGCGAATGAGATGGCCCGCTTTACCAAAGATAGAAGCAAACTGATCCATGATGCCGCATTTTACACCTACATAGTTGTGTTCTGTAGATTGACCGATACGGGCAAGCTCAAATTTATCAATACCCAGGTTAAACATATCATTCAAAGCAAAAGCATACGTACTTTCCAGGGCGGCAGAAGAGGACATGCCTGCACCAAGCGGTACATCGCCAGCAAAAGCTGTATCAAAGCCTTCCAGTTGGCCGCCGCGTTTTTGTATTTCGCGGCACACGCCAAAAATGTATTTGGCCCATTGCTGTGCGGGAACATCTTCTTCATTTAAGCCAAATTCTGCGCTTTCATCCAGGTCTATGGCATAGGCTCTTACTTTATCTGTGCCGTTTTTCCTGATCTCAGCAATCATGCCTTTATCAATGGCGCCCGGGAATACAAAGCTGCCGTTGTAATCCGTGTGTTCACCAATAAGATTTACTCTTCCGGGAGATGCATACACGCTGCCCTCCCCGTTGAAATGCTCTTTGAAATATTTTCTGACTGTTTGTAAATTCATCATATATTTTTTGTTTTCTGTTAAAACACCTTATGTGCCCTGTGGCAGGTGTATTTTTAGGAGTACCGCCGGCAAGCGTCAGTTTGCTGCTTACCGCCGGAATTGATCAAAGTTTCTGTGATTCTTTTTTATAGCCCCTTATAGAATTAAGCAAGCGGCTCTTCTGCAGGTACTGATTCTGATGCTGTATTTACGGGGATTTCCGTGTTTACATTCCTGGAACCGATCAATGCATAATAAAGCAGGAACGCCAAGCCGGCAACAATAACCCAGAAGCTGGTCATATAAGTTGTAGAATCTGCTACTGCACCCTGTATGGCCGGCAGGATACCACCACCGCAAACCATCATCATGAAAATACCTGAGGCCGCAGAAGTATATTTTCCAAGACCTTCTACCGCAAGGTTAAAAATGCCGCCCCACATAATGGAAGTACATAATCCGCATAAGATCAGCAGCATAATGCTTAATGGAACCTGTGCAATGCCAAATGAAATATCAGACTGGAACACAGGCATGCTAACCATATTTGTAGCCGGTGTAAATATAGCAGCCAATACCAGGATGATGCCTAACAAAGACACCACCGTAAGCATGGCTTTACTGGAAATCTTTGCACCTAAAGCTGCACCTGTAAGGCGGCCGATAAGCATTAAAAACCAGTAGGTACCTACAACGGAGCCGGCCACTGTGGTATTGATGCCAAGCCCTCCATCGGTTTGTGCGCTGGTCATAAATAAATTGGCTATGTTTGGTATACCCACTTCCACGCCTACATATATAAAAATAGCTATGGCGCCTAAAACAAAATGACGGAAAGACCAGGGGCTGTACTTATCTTTTACCGCTACTTTTTCTTTAGATATTACAAAAGGCTCGGGGATTTTAACGAGGCCCAATACTATGAAAGCCAGAGCAAAAATACCCATGGCCAGGAATAAAGCCGGGTTAGCATCAGTAATGTTTGCCTGGGCAATATCTCCAATGAGATATCCAACCAATACAGGTACAATAGTTGCACCAATAGAATTGATCGACCCGCCGAACTGGATTAACTGGTTACCCTTGTTGCCGCCGCCGCCAAGCGTATTCAGCATAGGATTAACAACTGCATTAAGCATGCACATGGAAAAACCTGAGATAAAAGCTCCCGTAAGATAAATGCCGAAGTTGCCCATGGTACCGGATAAGAACGTAATGCCTACGCCGATAAAACCAACTGCAACCGCCAACAAAGCTGTTTTTTTATAGCCAATCCTCTGAAGCAATATACCTGAAGGAATACCCATAAACGCATAAGCAATAAAGTTTGCAAGATTGCCCAGTTGTGACATGAAATTGGATGCTCCAAACTGGTTCTTGACAATAACACCCATGGGGTTTTGCAGGCCTGTCACGAATGATATCATAAAGAATAAGGCAAACATCATCGCAATAGGAAGAACATAACTTTTCTTCTCTGTACTTGTAGTTGTCGACATTTTTTAAATTGTTGATTTGTGATTAAATATATTAATTACCAAATTTAAGGAGTTTTTTAATCAAACACTTAAAAGTTCAACAAAAAAATAAAACGTTTGCGTGTGTGCATGAAAATGCCTGGAACAAGCTGATATAGTTCATTTCAGAAGATGAGCAATATCATTTATTTTGCTGCGAGCGTAAATCCCACGGTGGTGCCTACATCTACTTTGCTTCTGGCATGTATGGTTTGTCCGTGTGCTTCTATGATGTGCTTGCAGATAGAAAGCCCCAGGCCTGTGCCGCCTTTGTCGCGGGTTCTTGCACGGTCGGTCCTGTAAAAACGTTCGAATATCCGTGGCAGGTGCTCTTCGCTAATGCCCGGGCCATCGTCTGTAATTTCTATAAGAATATGCTGATCGTCTGTGCGGTAGATGCCAGCCAGGATGGTGCTCTCTTCTTTACCGTATTTAATGGCGTTGGTCACCAGGTTATTCAGCACCTGCCGGATCTTTTCTTTATCTGCATGCACGGCAACGGGCGATTCGCAATTCTTTTTAATAGAGCAGCGCACTTTCTTTTCTGTAGTTTGAAAGGCAAAACTTTCGAACACTTCCCGGATCAGGTCCTGGATAATGAAGTTGGAATAATTTAATTTCTGGGTGCCGGATTCTAAACGTGATATTTCGTCAATATCATTCATCAGTAATACCATGCGCTCGATGTTCTTATTAGCATTGATCAGGAACTTTTTGCTGGTCTCCGGATCTTCTATTTCACCGTTTAGCAAAATATCCACATATCCCTGGATGGCGAAGATCGGCGTTTTGATCTCATGTGAAAAATTTTGCAGGAATTCGCGGCGGTAGATTTCCATGGAGCGCAGCGATTCTATCTCCGTGTTGCGCTGTTCTGCCCAGCGTTTTACTTCTGCCTCGGTTTCCTCAATGCTTTTTTGCGGCAATACATAGCGGTAAAAAATTTCTTCACGCTTGCTGGCCTTGGTAGTATAGATGAGCTTATAGATAAGCTTTATCTTCTGGAAAATCACCCTTTTAAACAAGGACATGATGATCACATAGCTGATCAGAAACAGGATGGCAAACGCTATCAGCGTATAAACAATATTCTTCTGGAGCAACTGGAAGCCTATTGCAGAAAAAAATGCAATAAGCGCCGCACTAAGTACGGACAATTGATTGGGGGATAAATTTTTAAACACAATCAAATGTACGTAAAAACATCAGATTAATCAAACTCAAACTTATAGCCCACTCCTTTTACAGTGGTTATGCAGTCAAGGTTCATTTTCTGCCTGATCTTCCTGATGTGTACATCAATGGTGCGGTCGCCTACGATCACATCGGCGCCCCATACTTTATTAAGTATCTCGTTTCTTAAAAATACTCTTCCGGGCTGGGATGCAAGCAGGTAGAGCAGTTCAAATTCTTTTTTTGCCAGCATTACCTCTTCCCCGCTTACTTTCACAGAAAATTTTATGGGGTCAATAATTACATTGCCTACAGCCAGCGCCTTATCTTCTTCGGTAGATTTTTTTATTCTCCTGAAGAGTGCGTTCACCCGGCTGGTAACTACTTTCGGGCTAATGGGTTTATTGATGTAGTCATCGGCTCCGTTTTCAAGTCCGCGGATATGGATAGCCTCATCATTGAGTGCGGTAAGGAATATAATAAGTGTATCTTTAAATTCGGGCTGTAACCTTAATATCTGGCATACTTCCATCCCGCTTTTGTAAGGCATTAAAATATCGAGGATCATCAGGTCGGGCTGTACAAGCTTGGCTTTTTCAATCGCTTCATTCCCGTCTTTTGCCTGAATAATTTCGTACCCCTCTTTTGCCAGATTGTAGCTTAAAATCTCAAGTATATCCGGCTCATCATCTGCAATTAATATCCTGTATGCTTTGTTTTCCATTTCCCCTGAAGAATTTACACAAAAATAATATTAACCTTTAAGATAAAACGCAAGTCTATATTATCTAATTGTTAAGTGTAATTTGGTAGAGTTTTTGTTAATTATGCTTGAGGATCAGGATTTGAAACTTATAAAAATGTAGTTTTACCCAGTTATGATATTAAAAAAATCAGTAGTCACTATTTTATTTTTAGCCACATTAAACGGCGCAGTCCACGCCCAGTATAAAGCTTTCGACCCAACAGATACCTGGCAAAACCAGATAGACGCCGTACAAAAACTGATATGGGATTTGGATGGCAACCGCAATGACAAAGGGTTCTTCCCTTCGCCCAATGCGGACATCAACAGGGTGTCTAACAGGTCTGCCACCAAGGGCATAGACAATATTCAGAAAACCATACTACGCAACGGTGATCTGAACAGTATGCAGAAGATCAAATATCTGCGCGGCCTTAAAGAAGCGTTGAATGAATTTGCCATACAATTTCGCAATAAAAAAATAAAAGGCTCCATGCTTACACAGCTGGTTGATGCCTATGAAGATGCCATGTTGCAGGATATTGAAGGAGAAAGCATTGAGCCGGTGTTGCGGGCAAAATCATACGAAGTGGTGGCTATCATAGAAAAAAACTTTGCTTTCCAGGGAAATGTTGGTTTTAATGATATGGAATTTCTATTGATCGATAAAGCGGTAGAGAAAAACCCTATCACAGGTTTGGGCCTTTTAAACAAACATTTTGATAAATACCCGAGAAAGGACAGCCTGCTGAGCGCAGTGGCCAAAATAGACCAGGATGCGCTCTACAACTGGGTTCCGGGCGGGTCTAAGGTGGGAAGGTTTATTGTAAATGATGCAAGCGACCCGTTGGTAAAAATGATCGGGCAGATAGCGCGTACCAAACAGGGAAGGCAATACATACCTTTTCTGGATAATCTTTACCGCAACAGTATAACAATGGATGAGATCGATAAAGTGATCTCCAATCCGAAAGCCTATTATTCTTTGCTGGTAAAAACCAACCTGGACTATGCAGGCCGCGAGGTCAGCGGTACAAATGTTTACGGCAGAAGCCTGCTTGAACAAAAAATAAAAGAAGTTGGTGAAAAAACCTATATCAATGTAGTGAACGGTTTGCATGAAAAACCTGCCGCAACACGCTTTGCATCTATTCGTAACCTTACGCCGCAGGAACTGTATTATCTCATCGTGATGAATGAAGAGGTGATCTATACATCCAGCTTTGTGAATGGTACAAACGACGGGTTGTATTACCAGATATTTAAAAATAAGATCAACGGAACGGAACTGATACAAAGTGTTTCCGCTGATCATTACAGGAAGTTTATAAAAATGTCTGCCAACTACAACACGCTCAACCATTTTCTGAATTCTATGAAGCCTGACGATGCGCAACTGATCATGAAAGCATTTGTGAGGAACCTGGATAAAGCAAAAGGTAAGGACAGCCTGCAGGATGCAGTAGATGTGGCAAGCTCCTATTCCAGCATTTCTGACCCACAGATCAAGAACCTGGTGCTTACGGAAGTACAAGCCAACAGGGCACAGGCAAAGCAGGAACGCAACATCAAGGCTTTCAGGATATATGATATAATGAATACCTTGTTTCTTTCCATGGACGACCAGTCTATTGACCTCACCAAAACTTTAGGCATTGACCCTGTTTACTCCATGAACCTTAAAAATCTGCAGGACAGCTCCGGCCGCGTAGTGATACAACAATTTTTCTATGGCGATAGTGATGGTAAAATGTTTTACCCGCCTTACGTAAATACTTTTGCTAACATGGGCTGGAAGGTGAAAGACAACAAATACTGGTCAGAGATAAGCTCTCCGAAAGGCACGCCTATTACCATTTATACCAATAAGCCTTTGTACAAGGTGGAGGGCGATGGTATGGACCAGGAAGCCCAGGCACAACTGGCAGATTACTTTGCTGCCAACAACATTGAACCGAAAATTGTAATACATCGCGGGCACAGTTATCACCTCAATTCAACCATTGATCAGCTGGCGCCATCTTCAAAGGTAGTGCTGCTGGGCAGTTGTGGCGGCTTCCAGAGCCTCAATGAAGTATTGGAGAAAGCCCCCGGCACGCAGATCATCTCTACCAAACAAACAGGTACCGGTGCTCTTAATATATCTCTGATCACAAGTATTGTACAATCTTTACAGGCAGGAAAAGACCTGGACTGGATAAACATGTGGCAGACATTCCGCGAAAAACACAAAGGCAATTCGCAAATGAATGATTATGTACCACCTTACCAGAACTTAGGCGCCGTATTCCTTATGGCATTTAAAGGTATGGAAGAGAGAGACCAGCAAGGCACACAATAATTTTTTTTAAGCGTAATATTTATTTATATAGATTTGTTGTATGATAATGCCTTACTTAGTCGTTGCAGAATCCGGCAATAAAGGAAGAGGAGTTTTTACTACCGAAAATATTAAATCCGGAACTGTTGTAGAAGTTTCGCCGGTGCTTGAGCTGACGAAAAAAGAACGTAAAACTGTTGAAAAAACAAAGCTCTACCACTACATTTTTGAATGGGGTAAAAACCTGAAGAAGGCTGCACTGGCCCTCGGCTATGTATCTATGTACAACCATAGTTACGACGCAAACTGTGAGTATGAAATGGACTATGATGCCAATACCATGACCATACGCACCATACGCCCTGTAAAAAAAGGCCAGGAACTGTTTATCAATTACAACGCCGTGCCGGACGATAAAACACCGGTATGGTTCGATGAGCTGATAGAAAAAGAATGCGGATAGTGCAAGCAATATGTACGCTCTGTTTCAGCCCGGTATATCTATAGCGGCCGTTACATGCGGGTGAAAACCAATTAAACCATGCTTTATGAGTAATAAAATTGTACGTCTCAGCTCTATACTGGATAATGACTTTTATAAATTCACCATGCAGTGTGCTGCTATAAAGTTATTTCCCGATGACAGAGCCAGGTACACCTTCATAAACAGAGGCAGGCATGAGTTCCCCGAAGGTTTTGGTGAGCAACTGCGCGAAGCTATTGATGCTATGAGCGCTTTAAAACTTACGGAAGAAGAGTTTGCCTGGTTTAAAAATACATGTCCCTATCTCAATGCGGCATACCTAGAATTCCTGAAAGGTTACAGGTATGATCCCACTGAAGTTACCGTAAGGCAGGCAGGAACAGCGCTGGAGGTAACGGTAGAAGGTTACTGGTTTAGCGCCATCTTATGGGAAGTGCCGATTTTATCACTCATCAGTGAATTATTTTATGTTGAAACCGGTGCGCACAGGAATGATGATGACTGGATCGTGAAAAATACGCTGGAGAAAATAAAAGTTTATAAAGACGAGGATGCTAAAGTGGCTGAGTTCGGCACACGGCGCAGGCACTCTTACGAAGTGCAGAACCTGGTTGTGAACACCCTGATCCAGCACGGAGGCAAGAGCTTTGTAGGCTCAAGCAATGTACACTTAGCCATGAAGTACGGCCATAAGCCTATAGGCACACATGCCCATGAATGGTTTATGTTTCATGCGGCAAAATACGGTTTTAAAATTGCCAATGCCATAAGCCTGGAACACTGGGCAGACGTGTACCGCGGCGACCTGGGTATTGCGCTGGCAGATACGTATACCAATAAGGTTTTCTTTAGCCAGTTCGATAAAAAATTAGCCAAACTGTTTGATGGTGTACGCCACGACAGCGGCGATCCCATTGATTTCTTCCACGATGTGATGGCGCATTATAAAAGCCTGGGCATAGATCCCAAATCCAAACACATAATTTTTTCAGATGGCCTGAATTCAGATCGTGTAAAGCAGATAGCAGAAGCCTGCCGGGGAAAGATAGGCTTATCATTCGGCATCGGCACCAACCTTACCAACGATACAGGTTTGCGGGCAATGAACATTGTAATGAAACTTACAGAAGCCTCTTTTCACAGGGATGAATGGATATCCACCGTAAAGCTTTCTGATGAGAAAGGCAAACACACCGGCGACCCGAAAATGATTCAACTGGCAAAGGATATTTTGGGTGTGGAGTAAAACTAATTGTATATGTATATTTTTAATTTTTCCTGTTTCGCACATGGAATAACCAACCTTAATTCTTTAGGGTCATTCCAGGTTGGTATACATTCCTAATCTTTAGGGTCACTTAAAATTATTCCACCTTGGTATCAATAAACTCATATGCCTGGTTTTCATGATCAACGGATAAAGTTTTTGCTTTAAATTTCACCTGTGTTGCATCATTCAACAATTCATACGAGTAGATATCTGTTTTATTAGAATTTAAATGTAATTCATAAAAAAGCCCGTCTTTAACCCACCATTTTCCTTTTTCAACAGTTGTCATTACTTCACAGTCTGCTATAGCTGTAAATAAAATAATAAAGCTGCCATCTTCAAACCTGTGCTGGATCCAATATTTCTCCATGCCTACTACCTGGTTATCTTTTTCGTAACCCTTCCAGCTGCCTACTAATTTTTTATCAATAATATTCTCTGTTGATTGGGCAAAGGAATACTGTAAGGTAAAAAAACAATGATCAGAAATAATATATTTTTCTTCATTTGGAAATGATTTTATGGAATGCAAACTTGCTACATTGAAAATTTCCGACTCTTCCGATTATTTTTTTCTTTATTGAGGAGTAAAAATTGCCATTAACTGATAGCTGTATAAGCCTTATGGAAAAGAATGCTATCCTTTTTTGCTTAAAGATATTCTTTCGGGAGCTGCTTTTTTAAACCACTTCCTGGCATTCAGTACCAACACAACACCGGCGGTGATCATTCCCAGTGAGATCAGCTCTGCCTGCGAAGGATGCCAGCCGAAAATATCGTACTTGGTATTTACCCTTATCTTCTCAATTAAAAATCGCTCCACGCCATTAAAGATCAGGTAAATGCCGAACAATTTGCCGGGAGTAAATATTTTTTTACGTAAAAACCACAACAGGGGAAACAATATCAGGCAACACATCAGCACTTCATAAAAAGAAGTGGGGAAAACCGGCAGCGGCAGGTAATTGCAGAAATCATTCCATGTACAATTTGCCAACGGTATGCCTTCTTTATTCACGTTGTGCGGAAAAGTATATGCTGCCATCCAGTCGGGTAGCCAGGAAGGCAAAGCGTAGGCAGCATGTTGTATTTCGCCTACAATGCCGAATTGTTCAGTAACATTTTTGTAAGTCTCGGCAGCAGCATTGAACTGCTCCGGAGTTGCACGAAGCACAGAGCCATCAGGCTGGCTGATGTAAGCGCTGTTGATAATACCCCAGTCGCCATCGCCGGATACCTGGCAGCCCAATCTTCCGAGCCCGTAGGAAAGCATCAGCGCCGGAGCTGCAGCGTCGGCTACGTT
Source organism: Haoranjiania flava (assembly GCF_025631005.1). Classification (NCBI taxonomy): domain Bacteria; kingdom Pseudomonadati; phylum Bacteroidota; class Chitinophagia; order Chitinophagales; family Chitinophagaceae; genus Haoranjiania; species Haoranjiania flava. Next base: position 5,212 of record NZ_JAOTPL010000027.1, on the reverse strand, counting down.
GATGAAAGACATTTTATTTTTTCTGAAATAAACCCATAAAGCTATGATGGCCAGGATAAGGCCGCCATAGAAAGTAAGCCCGCTTGCTGAAAAAAGATTGCCTACCGGGTCTTGTATAAATGTATCCCAATGCTCCAGGTTATCAAAGATTTTAGCGCCCAGGAAGCCGGCTACAGCAGCAATGATTACAATATCGCCCACCCTGTCGGATGGCCATATGCGGATCTTACGCTGCTCTGGCTTGGCAAGCCTTACTTTATTTTTTTCCTTCCACTTAAAGTACAGGAACAACAACCCCAGCCCGGTACCTGCCAGCCAGTTGCCCTGCGAAGAAAAAATATACGCCTGTGGGTCTTGCAAACCTTCATTGCTGAAGAACACACCCAGTATTTTATATCCGAAAATAAAGCCGATGAGAAAATTTGTGATCAGATCGGATGTTTTAGCGGGGCTGCCCACCATCACTGTCTTCTCCGTAAAAGTAAAATAGCCAAGCTCCTGTTTTCTTTTCAGCTCTTTCAGCAACAGCCACGCGCCGAAAATGAACGCCAGCGCCACAAAGAAACCGAAGGAGTTCACTACCATCAATGGCCGGAAATCTATATGAAAAACATCTTTGAAAAAGTAGTAAAGATTAGGATACATAACAGTTTTAGATTTTTGGCAATATTAGATAAAAACAATCAAATTTTGCAACAATGTTTTAATTTTTTATCTGCGGTAAACGAAAAGTTCCCTCATGGAAATGAAGGAACTATAACCCTAAAAACAACCAACATGAAAAAAAATTATTAGTAAAAATATGGGTAAATATTTTATTGGCAAAAATAATTCTTATTTAATAATAATATTTTAGAATTATGCAGGTGTTTACTGCATGTTGTGAAAAACCTTGTTTACATCGTCGTCCTGCTCCAGGCGGTCAATCAGTTTGCTGATCTCTTCTGCCTGTTCATCGTTTACAGGCACGGTTACCGTTGGTATCCACTCAAGTTCGGAGCTGATGGGTGTGATGTTTTTATCTTCCAGGGCTTTTTGCAGGTTGCCGAAATCTGTAAATGCACAACGTAAAACTATTACCTGGTTATCATGCTCGTCGATGCTTTCGCCCATTTCTTCCAGCCCGGCGTCAATAAGTTCCAGCTCAAGCTCTTCAATGTTTAAACCCTCAGGATTTAATTTAAATACGCCCATTTTTTTAAACTGGAAGCTTACGCTGCCGTTTGTGCCCATAGAGCCGCCGCCTTTATTGAAATGAGAGCGCACATTGGCGACAGTACGGGTTGGGTTATCCGTAGCAGTCTCTACTAAGATAGCAACTCCATGCGGAGCATAACCTTCGTATAAAACCTCGTCGTAATTCTCCGTATCTTTTCCTAATGCTTTTTTGATAGCCGCTTCCACCCTGTCTTTCGGCATATTGACACTCTTGGCATTTTGCATGCAGCGCCTCAGTGCCGGGTTATTGTCGGGGTCGCCGCCGCCGGCTTTTACAGCTATATTTATTTCTTTACCAATGCGTGTAAACTGCTTGGCCATTCTGTCCCAGCGGGCAAACATGGTGGCTTTTCTTACTTCAAATATTCTTCCCATGAATTAAATTTTTGTGGGGCAAATGTAGTTGTAAAAAATGATTCTTTAAAATTGCAGTATAGTAACGGTATCATATCCAGCACTATTATTTGTCGTTATTGATGTTGTTTGCAGCTATTTTTTCTAGTTCAGCCACATCAATTATATCTTTAGGCCTGGCTGTTGCTTTTTTGTTTTTGATGAGGTCACTGACGTGTAAAAAGGGAACAAGAATTCCATTTAAATCAGCCATAATTGCCCTGTCCAGGCATTCTTCAAAAGTAGATTCGGTCAAGCCTTTCATTGATGTGAGCATATCAAGGCATAGTCCGTTACCAACATAAAATTGAGTGAAACCAGGTATAAAGTCTAATGTTTCTAAAAGCTCATAATCACCATAACCGAGCACACTAAAAGCTTTTCTTAAATGTTTGCGATTAACTTTCGTGTCGTTTAGCCAAATATCAACGTCCTCAGTAGTGCGGGCAAAACCGTGCATATTAACCGCAAAGCCGCCTATCATAATATATTGTACATTGTTCTTGTTAAATGCACTCCACATGGTAAGCAAATCTTCATCGAAAACATCCATAAATTGTAATTCTATTTGTTTATTTCTTTCTTAACTACTTTAGCTGATTTCAGCATCAAACTGATCCGCATAAGTTTGCAAAACAACTGAAACCTTTCCCAATGGGACATCTGGAGGCGTTGGGCACGTCGGTACTGTTCAGCTTCTTCGATGCTTGAAAATGTTTTTAAAAATGACTTCTTATCGTTTGGCATATTGCAATTTAATGAATTTTTTATTTAGATCCCTGCTCCCACAACTCCAGGATTTCCTCTGTATGATGTTTGGTGTCGGGCTTTTGTATGATATGGCGTATAATACCCTGCTCATCTACCAGGAATGTGGTTCTGTGTATGCCGTCAAAGTTTTTGCCCATAAATTTTTTAGGCCCCCATACGCCGAATGCGTTCAGGATCACTTTATCTTCATCGGCTATCAGCGGGAATGGCAGGTCAAATTTTTCTTCGAATTTTTTGTGACTTTTTACGCTGTCTGCACTTATGCCTAATACTGCAAAGCCTTCCTCCATCAGTATTTCATAATTATCCCTTAGGTTGCACGCCTGCGCAGTGCATCCCGGAGTATTGTCTTTGGGATAGAAATAAATGATCAGTTTTTTACCCCTGAAATCTTTGGAAGAAATTACGTGCTGATCCTGGTCAACGCCTTTGAAATCAGGCATCTGGTCGCCCGGTTGCAATGTACTCATAATTTAATTTTTATTGATGGTAAATTCACGGGTGGTAATATTACCTGCCACATCTTCGGCTGTAAGTACCAGCTTACTTTTGCCGGCAGGCATGTACTTATCCACTTTATAAGTGAAAGTGTTTCCCTTTCTTTCAAATAAAAGCCACTGTCCATCAGCTTTCCCTGAAAAACTCTTTACGGTACCGAGGTTGTCAGAAACACTCACTCTTAGTACAGACCCGTTCTTCACGCTCATGCCTTCCTTAATATTTCCCGGGGAGATCACGGGGCTGGACAGATCTTTTATCAGGCTTACATTTCCCAGCCTGTTGAAGTGGCCTACCATAATATCCTTATCCCAAAGTCCTTTATACAATGCTTTGAATGTGCCGCTGGTAAGCTGCATTACCACCCTCTCTTTGTTGGACAAATCATTTGCCTTAATGGCGATAGAATACTCATCGTGTATGGGAATATAATAATTGTCAAGCTTGATGGTAGATGAAACCTGGTTGGGCGCTGTAGAAGTTATTTCCTGCATATTAAAATTAAAGTAGTCGTAAAAGGCATACTGCGAGTGAATAAATTCGGCTGTCGGCGTATTAAGCCTGCCAGGCTTGCCCGGTTGTACGGTAACTAAATATTTGGGGAATGTTTGTTCTTTCTGTAAAGCAGGGTCGTATTGCATGGTAAAGTTCACAACGGTTCTGTTGCCTTTGGTATCTTCCAGGTGAATAGTGATCTTATGCGGTTTGCCATCACCGAGGTCAATAATGCCGTCTGAATCTCCGCTGAAAATATCCAGGAGGTTGCCCGGAAGCCTGCTCAGGTGCTGTACATAGGGCCCGCCCTGTAATTTCTTTTTATAATCAATGCCTGCATTCATATAGCGCTGCTGATCAAAAGGTATATTGTTCAAAGTAGAACTTATCACTTCACGGTCATCTACAAACAGCACTGCTTTGTATATGCCGAATTTAAAAGAAGAAGGCGAGGTTTTGTCTTCGCCCGCATAGCCAAAGCTTACTTTGGGTGTGCCTACTTTTGTTGTGCCACCGGATACTGTGCCTGAAGTGCCGGATACCGGAATGCTTACAGCCGCAGATTCATAAGTACTGTATCTTCTGTCGTAATAATACAAGCCATATAGCATTGGCTTTAAATTATCGGAAATGCCCATGCCGAAAAGCATGGGGTTTAGCCCGTGCCCGGTGTTAATGTCACGGATCTCAAAATGCAGATGTGGTCCGGCGGAGCCGCCGGTATTGCCGCTGAAAGCTATAAACTGTCCTTTTTTTACGGAAAATAATTTAGCAGGCAAAGTAAAATCCTGTGCCCAGCTGTTGTCTTTGTATTGCTTTTCACGCACATACTCCATCAGCTCGGGATAAAAGTCATTCAGATGGCCGTATAGTGTTTCGTAACCGTTGGGATGTTTAATCATCAGCATATTGCCATATCCTGTGTGTGATACAAATACCCTGCTGATGTATCCGTCTGCTGCTGCAAGTATTCTGATATTTTCTCTTTGCTGGGTGCGCATATCCAATCCCATATGGTAGTGGTTAGTGCGCAGTTCGCCAAAGTTAGCTGATAGCGAAACAGGTATATCCATCGGGTAGCGGAAGTAATTCTGCGGGTAATTCTGTGCAAAAATGCCGGAAACTGAAAACAGTAAAAATAAACACCAAAATACTTTCTTCATATTCGTACATAGGTTAGTTGCAAATATAACCAATACGATAAGGCATTGGTAGTAAAGTTTATTAACGTTTTGCAAAATACCATGTATGATGCGCGCGAAACTTTGTGCTACCGATTTTTTGAGGTAAATTTATTTAAAAATACAAACTATGAGCGCTGTTATAAAACTAACTGAGGTGCCCCTGCCGGCAGCAACTGCTTATTATAAATTTATTGAGCAGATCAGCGTCTGGTGGCCTAAGAATTATACCTGGTCTAAAGATAAACTGGTATTGATGAAAATAGATAATAAAGTAAATGGCAAATGCACGGAATTTGGCCCGTATGATTTTCAGTGCGATTGGGGCCGCGTGCTTGAAACCGTGGAGGGAGAGAAAATATTATTTCTATGGCAGATCGACCCGGGAAGGGCGCCGCAGCCGGATCCTGAAAAATGCAGCCAGGTAGAAATACGTTTTTCAGATATAGATGGCAGCACATCGCAACTGCAACTCATCCACAGGAATTTTGAAAATCACGGAGAAAAATATCACAGGTATTACGAGCTGATGAACTCCTCCGAAGGATGGGATTTTATTATCAATGCATTTATAGATTATTGTACTAACAGATAACAACTATTTAAAATTAACAGTATGAAATAACCATAAAGATTAGGAATCTATACCAACCGTG
>NZ_JAOTPL010000026.1:0-25199 GCF_025631005.1 Haoranjiania flava | reverse complement strand
ATAAAACAATCCTGAAATTCAATCTGCTGTTCGGCATTTGCAATGGCGAACCTTATCGCCGGATTTGTACTCCGTATGTTTGAATCATAGGAACGGTGGCGCTGTTCTTTGTGTTACTGCACGCTGTTCGTCATTTGCAATGTCGAACTCTTATCGCCGGATTTGTAATCCGTATGTTTGAATCATGGGAACGGTGGCGCTGTTCTTTGTGTTCCTCACATAGCATGATCCGTAAGGATCTACCGTTTCAGAAAGTTTATTTATACGTTTAGATGTATAGCGCCTACGCTCACCTACGCTGTTCGGCATTTGCAATGTCGAACCCTTATCGCCGGATTTGTAATCCGTATGTTTGAATCATGAGAACGGTGGCGCTGTTTTGTGTTACTCACATAGCATGATCGGTATAAAGTATCTACCCGTTTCAGAAAGTTTATTTATGTGTTTAGATGTATAGCACCTACGCTGTTCGGCATTTGCAATGTCGAACCCTTATCGCCGGATTTGTAATCCGTATGTTTGAATCATGAGAACGGTGGCGCTGTTTTGTGTCCTCACATAGCATGATCCGTATAAGGATCTACCCTTTTCAGAAAGTTTATTTATGCGTTTAGATGTATAGTATCTGCTGTTCGGCATTTGCAATGGCGAACCCCTATCGCCGGATTTGTAATCCGGATGTTTGAATCATGGGAACGGTGGCGTTGTTCTTTGTGTTCCTCACATAGCATGATCCGTAAAGTATCTATCCGTTTCAGAAAAAGTTTATTTATACGTTTAGATGTATAGCGCCTACGCTCATTTTAGTTTTTTCCCTACCTTGCAGCAATGGAGAAATTGATTCAGTTTAAAGACCTGTCAAGGTTTACAAGCGATGTTTTCAAAAAGATGGGATGCAGCAATGCCGATGCACAAACGGCAACAACGACCCTTCTGAGCGCAGATCTGCGCGGTGTTGACAGCCACGGCGTGGCCCGCTTAAGCGGTTATGTAAGATTGTGGGAAGCTGGCCGTATAAATACGGCTCCTCAGATAAAGATCATTCACGAAACACCCTCGACAGCAGTTGTAGATGGAGATGCAGGGCTCGGGCTGGTAGTAGCCCCCTTTGCCATGCAGGTAGCCATACAAAAAGCTGCCACTGCCGGCACTGGGTGGGTGGCGGTAAAAAACAGCAACCATTACGGTATTGCGGGCTGCCACGCTATGATGGCGCTGGAGCATGATATGATAGGCATATCTATGACCAATGCAAGCGCGCTGGTGGCGCCTACTTTTTCCAAAGAAAGAATGTTGGGTACCAATCCCATAGCCGTAGCGATACCTGCGGCAGAACAGCCGCCTTTTGTCGGTGATTTTGCTACCACCACAGCATCCAACGGCAAACTGGAAATTTTGCAACGCCAGGAAAAGGAAGCGCCCAAAGGTTGGGTGCAGGATATGGAAGGGAAAGCTACAACCAACGCAGCCATCCTGAAGGAAAACGGATCTATGCTGCCCCTTGGCAGCGATATTGAACATTCCAGCCACAAAGGTTACATCCTCGGCAGCCTGGTAGATATTTTCTGCGGTGTGCTGAGTGGCGCATCTTACGGGCCCTGGGTGCCGCCTTTCCCTGCTTATGTGCCAATGCCGGAAAATATGCCCGGGCAGGGATTGGGACATTTTTTCGGCGCTATGCGGGTAGATGCTTTCAGGCCTACAGCGGAGTTTAAAGCAGAAATGGACCACTGGATCAACAGGTTCAGGCAGGCGCAAACAGTGGAAGGTTACGATAAAGTGTTAATACCCGGCGACCCGGAGCGTGAGTCTGAGAAAATGAGATTGCAGGCGGGCATACCGCTCATGAACAGTGTATACGAAGACCTGCGAAAGCTGTCCGGTAAGTTCAATGTAGATTTTATCTGATCGGTAAAGTTCGGATAACAAGTTTTTTCTTGCCTCATAATAAAAACAGCATTTGTGATACTGTTTTTATTTTCCGATGGTTTATATTCGCGCAAATCAAATAACTATCGGAGGAACTAAAAAACATTAATATACACACATGCAATAGCCTAAACAAAGTTGCATACCAACCGCGGATGAATAAAGGCTATTCCATGTGACCATTAAGAAAAATAATATATACACATGAAATAGCCATAAGCAAAAGGTGCATACTAACCGCGAAATGAATAAAGGCTATTCCATGCGACCATAAAGAAAAAATAAATAAATACACATGAAAGTAATGAAATTCGGTGGTACCAGTGTAGGCAGGCCAGAGCGCATGCGCCAGGTTGCAGAGTTGGCCACCCGCGACAACGAAGATAAAATTATTGTGCTGAGTGCACTTAGTGGCACCACCAATGCACTGGTGGAGATCAGCGAGCTGCTGGCAAAAACCAACAAGGAAGCAGCCAAGGAAAAGATTGACGCGCTGGAGAAGCATTACCGCAATTTTGTTACAGAACTGGTGCAGCAAGACCTTTACAGGCAGAAAGCAAACGATGTGGTATCAGAGCATTTTGAGTTCCTGAACATTATTTTAAAAATATCTTACAGCGATGCATTAAGCAAAGACATCCTGGCGCAGGGTGAATTAATGAGCACCAAGTTGTTCAGCGTTTACCTCACCGAAAACAAAATAGACCACCTGCTGTTGCCGGCGCTGGAGTTTATGCGCATAGACGCCAACGAAGAGCCTGACCTGAACTTTATTAAAACCAACCTCAACAAGTTGCTGAACAAACACAGCGGCACCAAAATATTTGTAACGCAGGGCTACATCTGCCGAAACCACCGTGGCGAAGTAGACAACCTGAAGCGCGGCGGCAGCGACTATACCGCATCGCTCATTGCAGCGGCCGGCAGCGCTTCTGTATGTGAGATATGGACAGACATTGACGGCATGCACAACAATGATCCACGCATAGTGGAAGCAACACATGCTATTGAAAAACTGAGCTTCGACGAGGCGGCCGAGTTGGCGTATTTTGGTGCGAAAATCTTGCATCCGACCTGTATCTGGCCGGCGCAATTGTCGCATGTGCCCGTGAAATTGCTCAACACCATGGAGCCGGATGCCAAAGGTACTACCATACAACAAAGCGTGGAAGATACCGGCGCCAAGGCCGTGGCTGCCAAAGACGGCATCATCGCCATCAAAGTAAAGAGCAGCCGAATGCTGTTAGCTTACGGTTTCCTGAGAAAAATATTTGAGGTGTTTGAAAAATACCGCACACCCATAGACATGATCACTACTTCGGAGGTGGCGGTTTCTCTCACCATCGATTCAGATGCATATTTAAAAGAGATCATTACAGAGCTTCAGCCCTTTGGATCGGTAGAGGTAGACGGGGATATGACCATTGTTTCCATCGTAGGCAATAAAATTATCGAGAGTAATCACCTGCTGGCTAAATTATTCAGTTCCATCGAGACCATTCCTGTTCGCATGATCAGCTATGGAGGCAGCAGGCACAACATTTCTTTCCTGGTGAGCAAAGAACATAAAGAAGATATGCTCAGAAAGATCAACGCGGGTATTTTTGCATAACATGTCTGCTACAAACCATACGATCGGGGAAAAATTCAACAGGCTTGTCCGTATTATGGATGAACTGAGAGAGCAGTGTCCCTGGGATCAGCAGCAGACCATCCACACCCTTCGCTCCATGACCATTGAAGAAATGTATGAGCTGGGCGATGGCATTCTCAATGAAAACTGGTCTGAAATAAAAGAAGAGCTGGGAGATATATTGCTGCATATATTATTTTATGCACGTATAGCGAAAGAAGAAGATAAGTTCACCATTGGCGACGTGATTGATGGCATTGCAGAAAAAATGATCGTACGGCATCCGCATATTTATGCAGATACAGAAGTAAATGACCAAGAAGATGTAAAAAGAAACTGGCAAAAAATAAAGCTTGCCGAAGGCAAGCGTTCTGTGCTGGCCGGGGTACCCGTATCCCTTCCGGCAATGATAAAAGCTGCACGCATGCAGGAGAAAGCAAGACAGGTAGGTTTTGAGTGGGAAAATAAATTGCAGGTGTGGGAAAAAGTTGAAGAAGAAGTTAAGGAGCTAAAACAGGCTGAAAATGAAGCAGTTCAGCATAAAATTGAGGAAGAATTCGGCGATTTGCTGTTCAGCCTGGTAAACTATGCACGGTTTTTGAATGTAGATGCAGAAAGCGCTTTGGAGATGACCAACAAAAAATTCCAGCATCGTTTCAGTGTTATGGAAAGCCTGGCAAAAGATAAGGGTTTGCAGCTGGCAGATATGACACTGAATGAAATGGATGATTTGTGGAACAAAGCCAAAAACATTCAACCTGGCAAGATCTGATTTTTTAAATGAAGAACTTTTACAAACGCTTAATTTATAAGAACGGGTACATACTTATTATCGCTGCCTGGTTTTATACATTGTCGTTTGTGGTGGGCAACTACTTCAACTACAACAATACCCCCCTCGAAGTAAAAAATACCCTGGAAAAATTTCTGCATGTGCAGGAAAAGGGTTTTGAAAACCTCACCAACAACCTTTCTGTATTTACAACGCTGGTAGATGAGCATGCCGATAAATCAGCGCTGAATCTATACAATAGCCCCAGCGGTATTTTCATTTACAAAATGGCCAAAGACTCGTCTCTGAAACATATTTTCTGGAGCCGGTTCGATATGGAGGTTTTTCCCGAAGAGCTTAGTTACCGCGATGGCAGTTATTTCGTAGAGCATACCAACGGCAGCTATGAGTTAATCAAAAAAACTATAAGGCTTGATAGTAATACATTTATAGCAGCCGGGATGATCCCCGTCAAATCAAAATATTTTTTCGAGAATAAGTACCTGAAGAATACGTTCATTGCCGATAAAAATATCAGCAAGTATTACGACATCAGTGCAGACGGCGGCATTCCTGTGGTAAACTCCAAAGGCGAAAAGCTTTTTTATATAGATAAAATTGATCCTGATGCCAAGCCGCGCATGCCCTTGTCTGAGGGCATCTTAAAAGCAATAGCGGTAATTTTTTGCCTGCTGTTTCTCAATTACTTCATCCTGGATGTTACAGAAAGGAAAGGGTTTAAAACAGGTTTCTTGCTGTTGGTGGCGAGCTTATTGATCGTGCGCGGCCTTTCTTACTTTGTGCCGTTCCCGTTTTTCTTCAGGCAGTTTGAATTATTCAATCCTGCTATTTATGCTTCCAGCGCGCTGCATCCTTCCCTGGGGGCGCTGATGATCAATTCTTTGCTTACCTTATGGATTACCAAGTTTATCCGCTACCGGTACGATTATAATCTTTATACGGAAGGCGACAGGAAGAAGAACCTCATCCTCAGTTATTTATTCTTCACTGGATTTATTATTTTTTCATTTTTTGTATTCAGCATTATACGCAGCCTCGTAGTAGATTCGGGCATACCGTTTAACGTGATCAATTTCTTTGAGCTTAATAAGTACACGGCTGCGGCATTTTTTATTGTTGCGGTACTGATACTGATCTACTACAACCTTACCTACATTTTAATGCAGCCTGCCAACCAGATGGGCATACCGTTATGGCAGAAATTAGCCATTGCATCTACTCTGAGCATAATAATATTATTTGGTTTTACAAATACCATTAGTATATACGTACAGGTTGGCATGATGGTGTGGCTTATCGGCTATATAATATTTGTACATTATAAAATTAATGACCTGGAATCGCGGCTTATACGTTCTCCTTATTTTTTATTCTGGGTAATATTCTTTTCATTCTCGGCAACATTCCTGCTGAAAGAAAGTGATGTGCTTGAGGAAAAGAAAGTAAAAAATATTGCAGAAAATTTATCCTACAAATCTATCAATACCGATGAAAACTTGTTGACCCTGAGTATTGAAGAGCTCAACACATTTTTTTATAAAAAAGATTTTTACCGCTTTAAAGATTCGTTGCAGAACCGCTTTATCAAAGACAGCCTTTACGTAAACAACTTTTCTGCCTACCTCAATAATTTTGATATAGGCATCTATACATTCAATTCAGCCGAAGAGCCGCTGTTCAATAACAATGATCTGTCAAAGGCCGACCTTGATTCTGTGATCAACAAAAGCCTGGAGATCAGTATACGCGACCTTTTCTATAATGAGTCTGACTCGGGAACCAACGCTTTTATTTACAGGAACGAATTTGTCAGCAACGATAAAGACAGCGCCGGTTACCTGTATTTGACCATTACGCCCAAAGAGTATATGGACAATAACCTGTACCTGCAGTTACTTGCAGAAACAGATAACATAGAAACGCTTGCCAACAATTATTATATTGCCATATACAAAGACAGGCGCATTGTACATGAGAGCACGGACTATGATTTTCCCGATACCATTGACCCGTCGCCTTTCCCGGTAGAAGAATTGGTGGTTGTGCCCGATTTTAACGGCAACCAATACTGGTACAATGCAGGCAACAATAAGATGATAGTGATCGTAAAAAGAAATGGTGTGCTGTTTGAATTCATTGCCATGTTCTCTTACCTGCTGGGCTTTTGCATGGTTTCTATTTTACTCATCAACTTATTGTATTTCCTGATAGAATCCCGTTTCCGGAAGAAAGCCATTGTGCAGAAGGTACAGCTATCCATGCGCACCCAGGTGTACACGGCCATTATTTTTGTAAGCTTGTTCTCCTTTGTGCTTATCGGCGGCTCTACCATATCTTTCTTTGTACTAAATTTTGAAAAAGAAAACGTCAACAGGCTGCATAGCGTTATCAACCGTTTTATCAAAGAAATTGAGTTTGATGCAAGGATCATTTTCGGGCTCGATAAGCCGGTACCTTCGCAGGAAGAGTTTAATGAATTCATTACGGCAGAAATAATGAGGATGGCTTCTGTGAGCAATGAAAACATTAATTATTACGATACTTCCGGCAAGATCGTGACCACCTCTCAACCCTATATTTACAACCGTAAGATATTGAGCAGCCAGATGCATCCTGTAGCATACAACCAGATGCGTGTAAATTTTAAAAAAGACTTTTACCAGAACGAACAGATAGGTTCTTTCCGTTTTTTGAGCGGCTATGCGCCACTGCAGCTGCGTGGAGTAGATATGGGCTATCTCAATATCCCGTTCCTGAACTCACAGAGCCAGCTTAATAAAAATATTTCTTCGTTCATTACCATCATCATTATTCTTACGGCGCTGGTGTTTCTGCTGGCAGGTGTATTGTCTGTATTCCTCACACAAAGGATACTCAACTCCTTCTCCGTACTCAAAGACCGGATGAAAATGATCAACATCGGTAAGGAAAATGAAGAAGTATACTGGGAAAAAAACGATGAGCTGGGTGCGCTGATCAATGAGTACAACCGCATGGTGCGCAAGCTCGACGCTTCTGTGCAGCAACTGGCTAAAACCGAGCGTGAAGGCGCATGGCAGGAAATGGCCAGGCAGGTAGCTCATGAGATTAAAAACCCGCTCACACCCATGAAGCTGAACCTGCAGTTCCTGCAAAGATTGGTTGATAACGGGGATGAATCATCCAAAGAGTTGTCTAAAAAAATTGCAGACTCCCTCATTGAACAAATAGACCAGCTCGCACTGATAGCAGGCGATTTCGGGCAGTTCGCCAATATCGGCAATGTGCGCCTGGAAGAATTCCACATATCTGAAGTGCTGGATAGCCTTGTAAAAATGTATTCTGTGGAAAGCGATTATGAGATAGTGTATAAAAAAAGCGGTAAAGACCTTATCTACTTCGATAAATCACAGACTACCCGCTTATTCACCAACCTCATCAAGAATGCCATTGAAGCCAGCAGTGCAGAGGAAAACAATTCTATTGAGATCATCATGCAGGATTATGGTGAAAATGTGGTTGTGTCTGTACATGACTATGGCATGGGCATTGATGAAGAAAAGGCCAAGCGTATTTTTGTGCCGAATTTCACCACGAAGTCTTCCGGTACAGGCTTGGGTCTTGCCATCAGCAAGGGTATCGTTGAGAATGCCAAAGGCCGCATCTGGTTTGAGAGTATTCCCCGCGTTGGCACTACCTTTTACGTGAGCCTGCCATTAGTAAAACAATAAAAAAAACATCTTGAAAGCCATTCGATTATGTTGTATATTTACGGCATTCGGGCTGGTGCATTTTAAAAAATTAGGATCGAATAAATGAGCAAGAAATCAATCAAAAAATCGTTGGATGCAGGAGCTTATCTCTTAGAGAAACAGGTAAATGTTTTTTCTGATGCAGCGCTTAAAGATGAATATTTTTCCCTGCTGAAAAATATTTTCGGTGTCTCATCTCTTGCAGTAAAAATTTACAACTATGCGCAGACAGCAACAAAGCTCGATGACTACGTAATACTCAAAGAAGCAGAGATCGCAGCAGCGCTCAATATTAAAAACAACGATAAGATATCCAAAGCCATCAAAGAGCTTTTGAGTTCAGAGCTCATTACACCGGCGCCTTCCAAAGAGCTTTACTGCCTCGCCACAGATAAGCCTTTCAACGAAGAGAAGCATAATGAAATATTGCTGACCATTTCCATAAAGAAAGTAAGCGCCATACAGGAAGACCTGGAGCCTGAAGCCATTAAAGCTAAAAGCCCGTCACGCAAATTTGAAGACCTGAAAGAATACCTGCGCCTTGACTTTGGCTATACAGATAAAGACATTAAAGAGCTGGAAGAAGTGTTTACCCAGGAAGGCCTTACCAAAGAAAAATTTTTCGGCAAAGTAGAAGAATGGAAGAAGAGCATGCGTGCAGATATTACTATTGCCCAGAAAAGAAATTATATATCGGCCTGCCTGCTCAACGAAGAGTGGAAATAACCGTCATTAAAAATACAAAAAACAACATAGAAATTTAGTGCAGATAGTATGGAAAGTAAAAAGAACTTAATGAAGATTATTGCTGAGAGTAGTTATGATAAATTAATGCGTTTGCGCAGTCAGTATGAGAAAGATATTCAACGCAAAGGCAAAGGCAAAACCCTGGATACACAACGTTTTGAACTTTACAGCGCCAGGCAGATGGAAGTGCACGGCGTAAGGATTGCACAATCACATTCCATAGATACCGCAACTGCCAGCGATACCATTCTCAAAAGGCTGGGCGATAATGAAGATACCCTTGAAACGGTGCGCGGGCTTCTGGCAGATTCAGTTACAGCCAACATGCCTATTGTGCCGGCAGCCGAGTGGTACTTAGACAATTATTACCTGATAGATGAGCAGATATCCATCAGTAAAAAACACCTTCCCAAAGAATACAACCGCAACCTGCCGCACCTTAGCAAGGGTGGTTCTGCAGGTCTTCCGCGGGTTTATGATATTGCACTGGAGATCATTTCCCATACCGATGGAAGGATAGATTTAGCCAATGTGGTGAGTTTTATTAATGCCTACCAGTCTGTTACGCCCCTTACCATTGGTGAGTTATGGGCGTTGCCTATTATGCTGCGTATTGCGTTGATAGAAAATTTAAGGCGCCTTGCCAACCGCCTGGCTATTGACCGTATCGATAAAAACCTTGCCAACCATTGGGCGGATTCTGTATTGCAAAAAGCAGAAAAAAATCAGCGTGATGTAATATTGGTGATCGCCGATATGGCCAAATCAAAGATCAACCTTACCAGCGCTTTCGTAACCGAATTTTTCCGCAGGCTGCAGGGGCGCGGTGCAGCAGTAGCCATCCCGCTTACCTGGATAGAACAGCAACTGGTAGACCAGGGCCACACCAGCAGTGAGCTTTTAAACTTCGAAAGCCAGAGGCAGGCAACCGACCAGGTAACTATGCGCAATACCATTGAGAGTATACGCATCCTGAAAGAAACTGAATGGAAAGATTTTGTTGAAAGCGTGAGCACCGTAGATAAAATACTGCAGCAGGATATCAACGGCGTGTACGGCAACATGGACTTTTCTACCCGCGACAATTACCGCCACGTAATTGAGCACTTTGCCAGGCGCAGTGATTTTTCAGAGGCCGCTATTGCGGAGAAGGCCATTAACATGGCTAAAAACAACGCGATTAAAAACGAGCATCCCCGTAAATGCCATGTAGGTTATTTCTTATTAGATAAAAAAGGCCGCGCTGAACTCCAGCAGGAAATACACATGCGCATGACCTTTAATGATAAACTTAAGCTGGCAACAGGCAGGCAGCGATTGATCATTTATATAGGATCTATCGTATTACTGTCTTTATTCCTGGCATTTTGTGTAAGCTTGTTTTTATACAACCGCGGTATAGATACCTGGCTGGTATTATTTGCAGGCATCATAAGCTGGGGTGCATTCAGCCAGTTTGTTATGTCAGTGGTCAACTGGTTGTCAACTATCATCGTGCGCCCTTCGCCATTGCCTAAGATGGACTATTCCGGTGATATACCCACATCAGACAGTACCATGGTTGTAGTGCCCTGTATGCTGGGAAGCACAAGCATCATAGACGGGTTGATAGAAGATATGGAGGTAAGGTACCTGGGCAACTCAGATGATAATCTTTATTATGCTTTGCTTACAGATTTTCCGGATGCAGCCGCTGAAACCATGCCTGACGATGAGCAGCTTACTGCCTATGCAAAACAGCAGATAGAACTGCTGAATGAAAAATACAAGAAAACTTCAAAAGATATTTTTTATCTGTTTCACCGCCCGCGTAAGTGGAACCCGCGCGAAAAAAAGTGGATGGGCGAAGAGAGAAAGAGAGGCAAGCTTTCGGCGCTGAACAATTTGCTGCTTGATAACTCCAAAACAGAGCCCTTCTCGCTTATCGTTGGCGATATATCCAAACTTGGGAAAATAAAATATGTTATTACCCTGGATGTGGATACACAGTTGCCGCGCGAAACAGCAAGGCAGTTCGTTGGCGCTATGGCACACCCTTTAAACATTCCTGTGCTCCATGAAAGATGGAACCGCGTTGTGGAAGGATACGGCATTCTACAGCCACGTGTAGCTGTGAGCCTGCCGGGTGAAAACAGCTCGTACTACAAAAGGATGCATGGCAACGATTCAGGCCTGGATCCGTACACGAGGGTCGTGTCAGATGTATACCAGGATCTGTTCCGCGAAGGGTCTTTCGTGGGGAAAGGAATTTATGACCTGGAAGTTTTTGAAAAAGTGCTGGGCGAAAGATTTCCTGACAACCGCATCCTCAGCCATGATCTTTTGGAAGGCAATTATATCCGTTCCGGTTATCTTACAGATGTGGAGCTCTATGAAGAGTATCCCTCTACCTATGCAGCGGATGTAAACCGCCGGCACCGCTGGATCCGCGGCGACTGGCAGATTGCAGCGTGGGCATTGCCTTTTGCACCCAACAAAGCTGGTAAGCTGAAAAAAACTTATCTGTCTTCTCTGTCCAGATGGAAGATAATAGATAATCTTCGCCGCAGCCTGGTGCCCATGGCGTTGTTGTTGCTGATGATGCTGGGATGGACACTTTTACCCAAGAAAAATATTTGGCCCTTAATTGTTATCGGTGTTTTATTCCTGCCGAATATTACCAGCTCCGTATGGCATTTTTTTCATAAATCAAAAGAGGTAAACCTGAAGTTTCACCTGTATGATGTTACACGTAATTTCATTACCGGGCTTACACATTTTGTTTTCAATTTTGCGGTGCTTCCGTTCGAAGCCTTCAACAACCTGGATGCCATTGTTAAGGCGCTTTGGAGGATGATTATTTCTAAAAGAAAGCTGTTGGAGTGGACTCCTTCAGCAAGTCAGCAGTTTAAGTCAAACGGCTCTGTTGCGGATGCCTTCAGGTTTATGTGGATAGCGCCTGTGCTTTCAATTGCGCTGCTGGTGTATCTTTCCGTGTATGTGCCGGCAGCGTTGCTCACTGCTATTCCTATAACGCTCCTATGGATCACCAGCCCGTATATGGTATGGTGGCTTAGCAAGCCGCGCGAGAAAAAAATAGCTGAATTGTCTGCGGAAGATACTATCTACCTTCGAGCACTGGCGCGCAAGACCTGGCTGTTCTTTGAAACTTTTGTTACTGAAGAAGACAACTGGCTGCCGCCGGACAACTACCAGCAGCACCCTAAGGAAGCCATTGCGCACAGAACCTCGCCAACCAATATTGGTATGAGTTTGCTGTCATCGCTGTCGGCTTATGACTTCGGCTACATCACTGCAGGGCAATTGATAAAGTCTACCGAAAGAACAATAGAGACAATGACTAAAATGGAGCGTTACGGCGGCCATTTTTATAACTGGTACGATACCCAAACCTTAGAGCCTCTTTATCCTTTGTACGTGTCCACGGTAGACAGCGGCAACTTATCCGGCCATCTGCTTACCCTGCGCCAGGGCCTTTTGGATATACCGGCAGATAAAGTTATAGACAACAAGCTATTTAACGGATTGCTGGATACCATTGCAGTGATGCAAAGCGAACTCGGCACGCTGGAGCAGGCATCCTTAAACAGGTTCAAGGCAGACATACGTGAATTTTATGAGAAAACACCCGTGCAGATCAGTGAAGTCCTGGTAGCGCTTGCGCACTTTGAAGAAATTTCCAAAGAGCATATTAATAAGTTCCAGGTGATACAGCAAAACGTAGGTGCAGTATGGATGCAAAAACTCGAGAAGCAATTGCAGGATATCCGCGCTGAGCTTGAGTTTTACATGCCTTGGATTATACACCTGCCATTGCATGAGAAGCATACAGAGCTGGCATTCCTCAATGAAGTGCCTACTTTTAAAGACCTCGCTACGTATACAGAACGTGCTTATCCCGTGCTGGACCAGGTAATAAAAACAACAGCCGATCTCAAAGAGAAAGAAATATTGCTTGAGGTAAAGCAAAAAATATCGTATGCAAGCCGAACAGCAACGGAGCTCATCACACGTATAGATAAATTGAGCAGGCAATGCAATTTGTTTGTAGATGTTGAATATGATTTTCTTTACGACCGTGATAAAAAGTTGTTGCACATTGGCTACAACGTAAGCGAGCACCGCAAAGATGCCAGCTATTACGATCTGCTTGCATCAGAAGCCAGGCTCGCAATTTACGTAGCAATCGCACAGGGGCGTATACCCCAGCAAAGCTGGTTCGCGCTTGGCAGACTGCTCACCATGGGCGACAAGGCGCCGGTGTTGCTTTCCTGGAGCGGCTCAATGTTTGAATACCTGATGCCACAACTGGTAATGCCTACTTACCCCAATACGCTCATTGACCAGACTTCAAAAGCTATGGTTGAGCGGCAGATTGAGTATGGCAAGCAAAACGGTATTCCGTGGGGTGTATCAGAATCCGGCTATAACATGGTAGATGCTAATCTTAACTACCAGTATAAGGCATTTGGCGTACCGGGTATGGGCCTGAAACGCGGCCTGGGAGAAGACCTGGTGATTGCACCGTATGCCACTATGCTTGCGCTGATGGTAGCGCCGAAAGAATCGTGCGACAACCTGCGGTTAATGTCTAAAAAAGGCTTTGAAGGCCGCTATGGTTTCTTTGAAGCCATTGATTATACCGCATCACGCTTGCCGCGCAAGCAAAGCTATGAGATCATTCGGTCGTTCATGGTGCACCACCAGGGTATGGGATTGCTGGCATTGGCTTATATTTTATTAGATAAAAAAATGCAGATGCGCTTCCGCGAAGACCCGCAGTTTCAGTCAACCATACTGCTGTTGCAGGAAAGAATACCGCGCGTTTCAAACTACTATACACAGGATACCGAACTGTCAGACCTTATCACTTCCACGCCGGAGCCGCAGATGAGGATCAACAATACGCCCAATACCATCATTCCCGATATACAATTATTGTCTAACGGTAAGTACCAGATGATGCTGACCAATGCGGGCGGAGGTTACAGCAGGTGGAACAATATTGCCATTACACGCTGGAGAGAGGATACTACGCTTGACAACTGGGGTTTGTTCTGCTATATCAAAGATGTGGAAACAGGAAAATACTGGTCAAATACTCACCAGCCTACACAGGTAGAAAGTAAAGATTATGAGACCATCTTTTCTAAGGGCCACGTGGAGTTCAGAAGAAATGATAATGGTTTTGAGGTAAAAACTGAAGCAGTGGTTTCTCCTGAAGATGATATTGAAATGCGAAGGGTAAGGATCACCAACCGTAATTCTTCCAAAAAAACTATTGAGATCACCAGCTATGCAGAAGTAGTGCTGGCGCCGCAGGCTGCCGATGAAGCACATCCTGCGTTCAGCAACCTGTTTGTACAAACAAGGATCGTTCCGGCTAAGTCTGCCATCATGTGTACCAGGCGGGCCAGGTCAAATAATGAAACCCCGCCGTGGATGTTTCACCAGATGTCTGTAAGCGGCGTGGAAATAGACGCAGTTTCTTACGAAACCGACCGCATGAAATTCATAGGCCGCGGTTATTCGGTACAGAAGCCGGAAGTGCTTGAAAAGAATGTGGCATTATCAGGTATGCAGGGTTCTGTGCTGGATCCTATCGTGGCCATACGCTACCGTATATCGCTGAAGCCCAACCAGACCGCATCTTTTGACCTGGTAATAGGCATCGCGCATACAGAAGAGATCTGTGAAGGCCTCATGAGTAAATACCAGGATAAATACCTTAAGAACAGGGCATTTGAACTTTCCTGGACACACAGCCAGGTGTTGCTGCGCCAGATCAATGCTGCGGAAGCAGACGCGCAATTGTTCAACAGGATAGCAAGCTCCATTATTTACAGCAACCCAAGCTACCGCGCAGATTCCAACATTATTAAGAGCAATAACCGCGGCCAGTCGAGCTTGTGGGGCTATGCCATCTCGGGCGACCTGCCGATCGTATTGTTGAAAATACAAAACAACGAAGAGCTTGAGCTTACTAAATACCTGATCAAGGCGCATATGTACTGGCACCTGAAAGGCTTGTCTGTAGACCTCGTTATCTGGAATGAAGATTACGGCAGCTACCGCCAGGAGTTACAGGACGAGATACAGAACTACATTGCAGCCATGAGCAGCGTGTACATCAATGAAAGGCCGGGAAGGATCTACGTAAGAACCGGCGACCAGATATCCAATGAAGACAGAATATTGTTCCAGACGGTAGCCAGAGTGATCTTTGACGGTGCGGCAGGAAGCCTGTCTGAGCAGGTAAATAAAAAAGTGCTTTCAAAGGCAATGCCGGCAGCTATTCAGCCTGTGTATTCTGTGTTGAGAGAGACGCTTCCAAAACAAAAACTGGCGCTGCCTGATGATCTTATTTTCAATAATTCGGTAGGCGGCTATACCAGTGACGGAAAGGAGTATGTAATATTGACTACACCCGAAAAAACCACACCTGCGCCCTGGAGCAACCTGATTGCCAATGAAAAGATCGGTACAGTAGTTACCCAGAGCGGATCGGCATACACATGGGTAGATAATGCGCATGAATACAGGCTTACACCCTGGTACAACGACCCGGTGGGCGAGCGTGCGGGCGAAGCTTTCTTTATCCGTGATGAAGAAACAGCCAGGTTCTGGTCGCCGATGCCTTACCCGAAAACAAGCAAATATCCATACCTTACAAGGCATGGCTTCGGCTACTCTGTATTTGAACACGTGGAAGGCAATATATACACCACCATGAAAGTGTTTGTAGATGCGGAAGAAAGTGTGAAGTTCTTTGAGCTGAGGATCAAGAACAATTCGGGCGAAGACCGGAAACTTTCTGTTACCGGCTTTGCGCAATGGGTACTGGGAGACAGCCCGCATAAAACAGGCATGTACGTTATTACGGAGAAAGATGTGAACGGCGCCATTTTCTCTCGCAATAAATACAACACTACTTACGCAGAAAAAGTAAACTTCTTTGATGTGGATGGTACCGATAAAAGCTTTACCGGCGACCGCGTGGAATTCATCGGCAGAAACGGCAATATTGAAAGGCCGGCAGCCATGCGCAGGTCGAAGCTCTCAGGAAGAGTAGGTGCAGCTTACGATCCCTGCGCAGCCATTCAGCTTAAAATAAATATATACAAAGAGGAAGAAAAGATAATTGTTTTCAGGCTGGGCTCAGGCAATAACATCACCGAGGCAAAATTGCTCTGCGATAAATTCAAAGGCAGGGCAGCCTGCGAAGCAGCATTTGAAAGAGTGAAAGATAAGTGGACAGATATCCTGGACGACATCAGGATCAATACACCGGATAAAGCGCTGAATGTGCTGGCCAACGGCTGGCTTACTTATCAGGTGCTGGCAAGCCGGTACTGGGGGCGCAGCGGCTTTTACCAGTCAGGTGGCGCTTACGGCTTCAGGGATCAGTTGCAGGATGTAATGTCGCTGATGCACAATCACAAAGACATTTCCAGGGGACACATTCTCCGGGCAGCATCGCGCCAGTTTAAAGAAGGCGATGTGCAGCACTGGTGGCACCCGCCAACGGGAAGAGGTGTGCGTACTACCTGTTCTGATGACTATCTGTGGCTGCCGTATGCAACCGCACGCTATGTGGAAATCACAGGCGACAAGGATATTCTCGGTGAAAGTGTACCATTCATAGAGGGAAGGTTGTTAAGGCCCAATGAAGAGTCTTATTACGACCTGCCGGTGTTCCTGAACCATTACGAATCTTTGTACAAACACTGCGTATACGCCATACGCTACGGATTGAAGTTCGGTAAGCACGGGCTGCCGCTGATCGGATCCGGCGACTGGAATGATGGCATGGACAAAGTGGGCGAGCATGACAAAGGCGAAAGCGTGTGGCTCGGCTTCTTCCTCTACGATGTGCTGATTAAATTTATTGATATTGCACATATGAATGATGATCCTGAATTTGCAGAAGAGTGCAGGATGCAGGCAGAAATTCTCAAAGACAATATCAACAAACATGCCTGGGATGGCAAGTGGTACCGCCGCGCATACTTTGATGACGGCACGCCGCTGGGCTCTGCTGAAAATGAAGAGTGTAAGATAGACTCCATCTCTCAGAGCTGGTCAGTGCTTTCAGGCGCGGGCCTTCCGGAACGGTCCGCAGAAGCGATGGAAGCTTTGAATGAGCACCTGGTAAACCGCGAGCATGGCTTTATAAAACTGCTGACACCTGCGTTTGATAAGGCCAATCCAAACCCCGGCTATATCAAGGGCTATTTGCCGGGCGTGCGTGAAAACGGCGGGCAATACACACATGCTGCTATCTGGTCGCTGATGGCTTTTGCAAAACTGAAAGATCAGCGTGCCTGGGAGCTGTTCTCACTCATCAACCCGGTGAACCTGGGCAAGACCGAGAAAAAGATAGAGCGCTACAAGGTAGAACCTTACGTGATCTCGGCGGATATCTATGGCGTGGCACCGCATGAAGGAAGAGGCGGCTGGTCGTGGTATACCGGTTCTGCGGCGTGGATGTACCAGTTTATAATTGAGTCGCTGCTCGGATTGAGACGCAAAGCAGAAAAGCTTTACTTCGATCCGTGTGTGCCTGAAAACTGGAACTCATTCCGCATTGATTATAAATATGAAAACACTTTGTACAGGATATCTGTATTCAATACAAATTCCGGCAAACCCGCGAGGTACATTACAGATGGCGCAGAGCTGCAGTCAGACTACATCACACTGGTGAATGATGAGCAAACGCACCAGGTAGAAGTTCATGTATAAATTTTCAATTAAGCTGTTTCATATGCCCGGTTACAAAAGTTGCCGGGCATATTTATTGCCAGCCGGTATTAAATCATTATTAATTTCTTTGCAACTTATTATTTCAATAAAATTTCTTGCTAAATTTATAAAAACAATAAGCCATGGCAGACGAAACTTCAAACATTACACAAGAGATCATTGATATTGCAGAGGAGTTAGGGCTGGAACATTCGCCAACAATAGATCCGCTGTTTTACCTTACCGTAGAAGATAAAACAGAGGATGAGATTGAAAATATGCGTGATAACGCCGAAGCTGCCGGATTCTTCTTTAACGGTTTCGGCGAAACGGCATCTGGAAAGAGTGCAATGGAATTTGTGTACAAGTAGTTCAGCAAATTAAGCTACAGCAGTATCATCTGAAGCCTGCGTTGCTTCTTCAGTTACATCAATAGTGGGAGTAGCAACATAGCCTTCGTTTGTTTCCGGCTTTTCTTCCTGAGGTATCGTGGTGTTCGTAATGCCGATTGCTTTCAACGCTTCATCAAATTCTTTGTAGTATTGGCTGTCCGTTTCTTCACAGGTGAGCAATAGAAGGCCCTCGCCTTTGGCAGCCTCTATTTTGTACTCCATCCCCGGCAGCTTTGCCGTGTACTCGCTGATGATATTCTTAATTGTTTCAACTTTTCTCAGTCTCCTTTCCTCGTTGTAGCTCTCTTCTTTTTCTACAATATCTGAGGGGATATAGTCATAACTGAATTGATAAGTTATTTCCATGTTGTTGCTGTTTAAGTGTCAGAGTTCCGGAACTTCTTCCACAGGTATCTGTTTTAAAAAATCGTCAAATTTCGGCCCGGGGTTGTCTGAATAAGCCCCATAGGTATCAAGTATAAAACTTTTGTTGCCTTGTGCATCTTTTACTATATACAATGCAGAATTATCTCCGGGGTCAGACTGCCCTTCAAAACGGTATGTTTTAATAATGGTCAGCTCCTCGGGCTTGAATATTTTCCCGGATTTATCATGTTGCATTTCGTTGGCATCATTTAATTTTATCTCGCTGTCTATGCCTTTTTTTCTGAGGCTATTCAGTACTTCTGTGAGCGTAGTCATTGGTTGTGGTTGCATATTTTTATAGTTTTTGTTTTGTGAAGTTAGATCAAATATACTGCCAACTTACTGGTGCAAAAGTTTCATTGATTAGCTGCATTAATAATATCTTAAAAAATATAAAAAATGCAACAATGCAGATGCAAATAAAAGTTTGGCTCAACTTTTGTTTTAATAGAACTAAACACTAATTTTTTTAATTTTAAAAACAAAAAACTATGGGAATTTTATCATGGATTTTATTTGGTCTGATAGCAGGAGCTATTGCCAAAGCTATTCGCCCGGGCGCTGATCCAGGCGGTTGGATCGCATCAATCATTATAGGTATCCTCGGAGCTTTTGTAGGCGGCTGGATAGGTACAATGTTAGGATGGGGAACAACAGATGGCTTCAATATCAGGAGCTTCTTCCTTGCAATCTTAGGCGCTATCATTCTTTTATGGATCTACAGCATGATAACAAAAAGAAAAGTATAGTACAATTTTAAAACTCTTATATTAAAGTCACCCATGAAACGGTGGCTTTAATTTTTTTAAGGATAGAAGAACATTTATGAGACTCAGAACTTTTGAATCCTTCTGGCTGGTAAGCAACGGCTTGCTCAACAGTTATCCCTCGCTTCACGAAAATATTTCTACCGATATTGTGGTTTTAGGTAGCGGCATTACAGGTGCATTAATATGCTACGAACTTATAACTGCCGGCTACGATGTAGTGCTTTTAGATAAAAGAGATGTGGCGCAGGGCAGCACTTCTGCCACCACAGCTATGCTGCAATACGAAATAGATATGCCTTTGTACAAGCTGAAAGATATAATCGGCGAAGAAGGGGCAGTAAAATGCTATAGAGCAGGTATAGATGCCATAAGAGATTTAGGCGAAATAATCAGCAAAAATAATATTGAATGTGGCTTTGAAACTAAAAAATCCTTGTACGTTTCGCACAACAAAAAAGCATCGCGCTGGCTGCATGAGGAGTTTAAGATCAGAGATAAGTACAACTTAGGCGTGCAGTGGCTTGATAGCAAGGAAATAGAAAGCAGGTATGGCATAGCTTCCAGCGGCGGCATTCTTTCGGATACTGCTGCAAGCGCAGATGCCTACAGGCTGGCTCATGAATTAATATCCTTCTGTGTTGGCAAAGGTATGCAGGTGTATGACCATACAGAAGTTACAGATATCAAATGCACAGAGCAGAGAGTGAAATTAACCACTGCGGCCAAAAATGTAGTAGCGGCTAATAAAGTTATCTTCTGCACCGGTTTTGAATCATTGAAATATATTGATGAAAAAATAGCTGAGATCATTACTACCTATGCTACCATCAGCGAACAAAACATGCCGCTGAAAGAAGCATGGAAAGAAACGCTTGTATGGAATACAGACGTGCCTTATCTCTATGCACGCACTACGGATGACGGCAGGCTGCTCGCGGGTGGCGAAGACGGCAGGTACAGCACAGCCAGCCTTAGTTTTAAAACAAAGAATAAAAAATCAGAGCGGCTCGAAAAAAAATTAAAAGGGCTGGTGCCGGGTGTAGATTTCATAGAAGACTTTAGCTGGGCAGGAGCCTTCGGCAGAACCAAAGATGCTTTGCCTTACATTGGTAAATATTCTAAAATGCCTAATGCTTTTTTCAATCTTGGCTTCGGTGGCAATGGTATTACCTTTTCTGTGCAGGGTGCAAAAATGATCGTGAAATTATTGCGTGGCGAAAACCCCGAACTCTTGCATTACTACCGTTTCGGAAGGTGATTTTATCTACGAAAGTCTTCGTGAATTTTTTGTTAATTAGTATTTTCTTTATTTTTATTCTATATATTAAATGTTTATTTTGTGATCAGTAAAAACATCATGATTTTAAAAAAATAAATGCAAATGAATATAAAACAAATTTTAGGAGTTGCGGGCATCAGTCTTATTTCTGCCGTAGCAGGAATTTGGGGTTATGGAAAATATATGGAATCAAAGCAGGCGCTTTTTGAATCACAAAATGCTTCCTACCCGGTAAACTATGCCAGCTTTTTGGATTCTTCCAACAGGAATCACCTGTCGCCCGGCGATATAGATTTTACTGCTGCAGCAATGGCTGCCACCCCCGCTACTGTGCATATTAAAACGCTTACCAAAGCAAGGGAAATAGAAAGAGGCGAAGACTCTTACAACCCTTTTGATGATTTCTTCGGCCCGTTCGGCGGCATCTTCGGTAATCCTGGACGCGGCGGCAGAATGGTACAGCCCGAACAGAGAGCAAGCGGCAGCGGAGCTTTTATTACAAAAGACGGGTACATCGTTACCAACAACCACGTAGTGCAGGGGGCAGACAATGTAACTGTGACCACAGCTGAAAAGAAAACCTACACGGCAAAAGTAGTAGGCACAGATCCCAGTACTGACCTGGCTGTACTAAAAATTGACGGTAATAATTTTCCGCATCTTGTAATGGGAAACAGCGATGATGTAAAACTGGGACAGTGGGTACTGGCTATCGGTTACCCATTGGGGCTTGATGTTACCGTTACTGCCGGCATTGTCAGTGCGATGGGCAGAAGCATCAACATCAACCAGCGAAACATGCAGGGCAAAGCAGCCGCTATTGAATCATTCATACAAACAGATGCTGCTGTGAATAGTGGTAACAGCGGGGGCCCGCTGGTAAATACCAGCGGACAGCTGGTGGGGGTAAATTCAGCGCTTGCATCTCCGACAGGCACCTACGCCGGTTACTCCTATGCCATACCGGTAAACCTGGTAAAGAAAGCAGTAAATGATATGATCAAATATGGTGTGGTACAGCGCGGTTACTTAGGCATTTCATACGGCGATGTAGGCAGCTTCTCTGATGCACAGAAGAAAGAATTGAAGATTGAAAATTTCAATACCGGCTTATACGTGAGCGGCGTAAGCAAAGATGGCGCTGCTGAAAGGGCAGGTTTGAAAAAAGGCGACATCATTACCAAGGTAGATGGCAGAACAGTAAGAAGCAGCGCTGAACTTTCTTCCTCTATTGGTAGTAAACAACCCGGCGATAAAATAGTGATGGAGTACATACGTGCCGGTAAAGCATACAATACCGCCGCCACGCTTCAGAAGCAGCTGGGCGAAGTTGAGAATGAAGTAGCCGCAGCTACCGGTGCAGCAAGCCTTGGCGCTACATTAAAACCTGTGGACAACAGCACAGCCAGAAAGAACGGCATCAGAAACGGTGTGCAGGTTTCTAACCTCAAAGATGGCGTATTGAGAAAAGCAGGCGTGGCTAATGGCTTTATCATTATCAGCATCAACAACCAGCCGGTGCGTACTCCGGAAGATATTGATAAGGTATTGCAGGGTTCAAAAAACAGCTATGCCCTTATCAATGGTGTATACGCTGATGGAGATGGCTATGTTTATCAATACCGGCTGGATCTATCAGGACGGGACACAGAATAAATAATCATCAGCGAATATAGCAGGTTTCATAGAATATAGATTTTAAGAGAAGAAGGCTGTCTTGTAGAGATGGCTTTCTTTTTTTATTTTATGCTTATGCACATGTTTCATTTATAGTTTTATTCTCTCTTTATGTATCTCCATTTGGATATTTTTTGGCAAAGATTAAACACAAAGCACACAAGCTTTTTGCAAAGAGTACAAGCTGTTCGTGGCAGCCATTGCATAAAACGTAACGCTGTGAAGTGTAAGAAGCAATCTCTTTTGAAACGTTCACGCAAAGTAGCGCGAAGTTTTTACGCTGAGATCGCAGAGGTATTAGTGGTACATTAGGAGAATTCGGTTGGGGTGAGGCGAATGAGATTGCTCGCTCGTACCTCGCGCGCGTGAGGCTTGAGTGCTGTGACATTGCGATAAGACGTAACGCAGTGAAGTTTTAGAAGAAATCTCTTTTGAAATTTTCACGCAAAGGTTGCCATGTCAGGTGTTTTCACCTGACATATACATCTACATAAAATATTCTTTTAATGACTTTCAGATAACCTCAATAAAATCATTATTCTTTTTGCCGTTGCCGCAAAAGAACCAACAAGATGCAAAGAGTACAATGTTATCCCAAAAGTATCACAGAGAACCTTGCTGCATCGTGAGGCTTGCGCTGGCTCCTTCTCACGAGGAGAGCGCCAGGGTGAGGTCAACAGCTGGAGTTGTTCTGCAGACAAAGTTTTTCCGGGGTATAGCTTTGCGCGCAGAATCTTGAATTCAACAAATGCGGAAACTTTTTTCTATATTCGGTCTTAATTCTAAACGATGGAGCTATTAAAACTACAGCATCTCAAAAAATATTTCAGCAATCACAAAGCGGTTGACGATGTAAGTTTTTCTATTAACCAGGGAGAAATATTCGGCTTGCTTGGTCCCAATGGCGCAGGAAAAACTACCCTGATCCGCATGATCACAGGCATTACTTATCCCGATGAAGGAGAAATATTCCTGGATGGCAGGAAGCTTAACCCGTCGAAAGATACTGCCAGAATAGGCTACATGCCTGAAGAACGCGGGTTGTATAAAAAAATGAAAGTTGGTGAGCATGCCGTTTTTCTGGCCCGCTTAAAAGGATTGTCTAAGGCAGACGCAACAAAAAAAGTACAGGAGTGGTTTTCTAAATTGCATATGGAAAGCTGGTGGAATAAAAAAGTACAGGACCTTAGCAAAGGTATGAGCCAGAAGCTGCAATTCATCAGCACTGTTTTGCACAATCCGTCGCTGATCATTCTGGATGAGCCTTTCAGCGGCCTCGACCCGTTGAATGCCAACCTCATCAAAGATGAAATTTATAACCTTGCAAAAAACGGCAGTACCGTTATTTTCAGTACCCACAGGATGGAGCAGGTAGAAGAGATCTGTGATAAAATTGTATTGATAAACCTCGGCAAAAAAATACTTGACGGCACGGTAAAAGGTGTAAAGCAGCAATATCGCGACAACCATTTTTTTATAAAGATCCGCAACCAAAATATTGACTTTTCCGATGCACCTTTTGAAATTATTAAACACAACAATAGCGAAATAATCATCAGGCTGAATGAATCAATGCCGGGTAATAACGTATTGCGCTACCTGCTTGAAAAAGAAGCAGAGATAGAATCGTTCAGTGAACTTTTACCCTCGCTGAACGATATCTTCATAAAACTGGTAAACGGTACAAATGCCGTCAGCCGAACATTTGAGTAATCCGTACAACAAAAATATATGGACAAAATATTCCTGATTTTTCAAAGAGAGTTCCTTACGCGTGTAAGAAAAAAATCTTTTCTGCTTACAACTATTTTATTGCCCGTACTCATATTCGGGATATACCTGGCTATATTTTATTTTATGGTATATGATGGTACCCAAACAAAAATAGCTGTTGTGGACAATGCAGGTATTTTTAGCGATACCATTCCTGGAAACAAAGATGCCGAATTTATTTTCGTAAACGGCCTTACGCAGCAGCAGTTGGCACAACAAATACAGGAAAAGAAATACAGTGGCTTTCTGGTAACCAGCGACAGCATTGACGATAAAACGCCCATACAGCTTACAACAGGCGAAAGCCTTGGCATTATGGCCAAGGACAATATACAAAAGTCAATCAATGAACGCCTGCGGCAAATGCGTGTAAACAATATGTCGCCACAGCAGCGCGAAGCTATAGAAATAGAACGCGCCAACCGTGAAGTGCAGTTTGTAAATATGCAGGGCGATGATGAGTCCAACATAAAATCAGGCATCAGCTATATTATCGGCATGATCAGCGGCTATCTGATATTTTTTATTTTACTTATCTACGGCGCCATTGTTATGCGCGGAGTGATGGAAGAAAAAATAAACCGTATTGCAGAAGTCATTGTCAGCAGCGTAAAACCCTTCCAGTTAATGATGGGGAAAATCTTAGGTATCGGTGCGGTAGGCCTGGTGCAATTCTTCATCTGGATTGTTTTAGCTTTGATATTGCAGGCCCTGGCAGCCCCCCTGATGCTCGGCGATAGCCTGGCTTCCATAACCGGGGGTGCAGGCAGGATGGATAATATGCAGGATGTTTTTACCCAGCTTAATGACATAAATTTCCCGTTGATCATTGCCTTGTTTATCATTTATTTTTTAGGAGGATACCTGCTGTATGCCGCGCTGTACGCCATTATCGGCTGTGCGGTAAGCGAAAGCGAAGAAGATGCGCAGAAGCTCACGCTGCCGATAACACTGCCATTGATCATAGGTTTTGTGATGCTGACCAAAGCAGTAAATATGCCCAATGGAAGCCTTGCTGTATTTGGCAGCATGTTCCCGTTAACCTCTCCCATCGTCATGATGGGCAGGGTAGCGCAGGGTGTTCCGGCAGGGGTTACTTACTGGGAGCTTGCGTTAAGCATTTTTATACTTATAGCATCTTTTATTCTGGCAAGCATGCTTGCAGCTAAAATTTACCGCGTTGGCATTTTAATGTACGGTAAGAAGCCAACCTGGAAAGAAATAATCAGGTGGGGATTCAGGAAAAGTTGAGAGAGCTTAATTGATAATTGACAATGGATAGTTGATAATGGATAGTTGTGCGT
>NZ_JAOTPL010000025.1:0-26006 GCF_025631005.1 Haoranjiania flava | reverse complement strand
TTATCAAGAAATAACCATAAAGATTAGTAATCTATACCAATCGGGAATGAGTATTGAATCTAAAAACCAGAGTTATTCCATGTGACCATTAAGAAAAATAAAATAAATACACATGAAAAAAAGTTAGAGAAGAACCGGAGGAACGTAAATGCGGGTGTGAGATTGCTTCGCTCCGTCCTAAGGACTCCGGAACCGTCGGACTACTTCGCTCGCAATGACGATACCGGAGCCTGCGTCATTGCGATAAAACGTAGCGCAGCGAAGTTTTAAAAGCAATCTCTTTTAAACAAATCAACAAATACACAAATACACTTCTTTTACCCATCACTCCATCACCTGATCACATTATCATAGGCCTGCTCTTCTACTGCATTGCATAGATGATTGTACTTGGCAAATCTGGTCCGGTACATCTTTTCCAGATCTGCATTGGGCTGAAAATATTTATCAAAGCCTTTACCCAGACTCTTCATGGCATCATGCACATTGTTATAAATACCTGCAACTGTGGCGGCAAGCATTGTAGCGCCTAAGGCACAGGTCTGACCAGATGCATTGACTTTTATGGGCATCTCCAAAATGTCGGCTAAAGACTGCATAACAAATTCTGATTTCCTGGGAATACCTCCCAATGCAATAATGCCTTTGATCTGTATCCCCTCATCACGATAGCGCTCGATAATTTTTTTAGCGCCAAAACAAGTACTCTCCACCAGCGCCCTGTAAAGCGCGGGGGCATTTGTGCCTAAGGTAAGGCCGGCAAAAGCTCCTTTCAGCAGGGGATCTACATCCGGCGTGCGCCGCCCGTTGAACCAATCTACAGCGATTTCGCTGTTTTCATCAAACTCAATGGCAGCAGCTTCTTCACCTAATTTTTGCAATAGGTGCGAAGACAATTTTTTAAGGTCTTCCGGGGAAACAGCCATATTTTTCAAAGGCCACAATAACAGCTCTTTAAACCAGGCGTATATATCGCCGAAGGCAGACTGCCCCGCTTCAAGGCCGATCATACCCGGAATAATGGAGCCGTCTACCTGGCCGCTGATGCCCCTGATCAGTTTACCTTCCATATCGGCTTTCGGTATCACCAGCATATCGCAGGTAGAAGTGCCGATCACTTTACTCATTACATAGGGTTCTATTTGCCCGCCTATAGCGCCTACATGCGCATCTATAGCTCCTATACCGATCTTTACATTTGTTGAGAGGCCTAATCTTTCCGCCCATTGGCCACACAGGTTCCCGGCCGCCTGATCTGCGGTATAAACCCGTGCATCCATCTTAAGTACATATCCCTTTAATAACGGATCGATTGAAGCGAAAAAATCATCAGGAGGAAACCCGCCATGCTCTGCAGCCCATAAACCCTTGTGGCCCGCCGCACAAACATTTCTTTTCATTTGCAACACATCTGTTGCGCCTGTTAATAAGAAAGGCATCCAGTCGCTGTGTTCCACCCAGGCAACACATTGCTTTCTTACAGCTTCATCTTGCCGCAACACATGCAATAGTTTGGCCCAAAACCATTCCGGAGAATAAATACCGCCCGAATAGGCAACATAGCGCACACCTGATTTGGCTGATTGTGCATTAATTTCGTCGGCTTCTTTGATAGCTGTGTGATCTTTCCATAGCACGAACATGGCATTGGGATTATGCTCAAATTCGGGCAGCAAAGCCAGTGGTACGCCTCTCTCATTTACGGCACATGGCGTAGAGCCGGTGGTATCAATAGATATTGCCAGAATGTTCGCAGCTACACCTTGCCCGGCAATTTTTACACATTCTTTTATGGTTTTTTCTAATCCTTCTACATAATCCAAAGGATGCTGCCGGAACCTGTTTTCAGCAGCGTCGCAATACAACCTGTCTTTCCAGCGCGGGTATTCAAAAACGGAGCAGGCAACTTCATCTCCCGTTACAGCATTTACAATTAATGTACGCACGGAATCCGTTCCGTAGTCCACTCCTATTACATATTTATCGGCGTTCATAATGGATTTTTTTTAGTATTAAGGTATAGCTTGGTGATCTGTGTCCCTGATACGATACCAGTCTACCAATTTATTTTTTGAGGGCAATTGAAACGCAAGCGGTACGGCAGTTTGCTGGTACCAGTAAGCTGTTGAAGAGAATTTAAATTCACGGGTATGTTCGGGCGGCCGCGGGTTTGTAAATTCTATTTCACAACTTTTATTAAAATAAATTTTATCATTTTCATGAAAACGGTACATACTGATCATGGATCTAAAACCATCTTTTAACGGCACGCCATGATACGGTCCCCAAAACTCTCCATCCCTAAAATACCAGCCACCATTAAAATAATCTTCAAGGCCTGTACCAACCATAGAAGGCACGGACCTGTCTTCTGTATCAATGTATATATATTCAGGCGCTTCAAGGTAGCCAAGGTAATTAGGCAAAAAACTTTGCATGGAAATACAGCACCCTACAAAGTGCCCTTTGCCTTTTGTTTTCATAATGGTCATTGGTGTAGAGCCGGGGTTAGTGCCTGCATTGTATAAGCAGTGCAACCTGCCTGAATTTTTGGGCAGGGATGAAAGCTTTGTAAAATTTGCATTCAGGAAAACGGCTGAGGCCCTCGTGTCGTGTAGGTTTTCAATCTCAATCCTTATTTTATTAAAGGGCATGGGCAGATAACAATAAAAACCGCCGCTTGACATACCCAGGTATTTCGATAAATAATGTTTGTATTCACACAAACCAATGCCAAAGAAGTCGCCTATAGGCGCCTCCACCGATGGAAATGAATTGCCATCCCAATAAATACGCAGGATCAATTTTTTTAGAATTTTCTGATCCGGATGTTTTTCCTTGCTTACATCCCAATGTTCC
Source organism: Haoranjiania flava (assembly GCF_025631005.1). Lineage (NCBI taxonomy): Bacteria > Pseudomonadati > Bacteroidota > Chitinophagia > Chitinophagales > Chitinophagaceae > Haoranjiania > Haoranjiania flava. The sequence continues at coordinate 23,147 of NZ_JAOTPL010000025.1, read as the reverse complement.
CAAAACCAGCCGGCGCAGGTCATCCACAGTCGGGTAATGATCCCGGGCTGATCATATTGTGCCAATGTAACTTTCTGGCCGGGGTGAACATCAATGGCTTTTTCTTTGGTTTTATAATCAAACGTGGTTAGCTGCCCCGATACATGATTATTGATGTCATATAAATGCTCTTCTCCCGCTTGAGCTATAGTGTTCGCCGCACCAGCAGCAAAGGGCAAACCGGTAGCAATGCCCAGGCTTCCCAAAGCAGCCAGGGCTTTTCTCCTTGATAAATTATTTGTGCTCATATTTACTATTGATGTGTTTTTTTATCCCAGAAACCTCAGCCCTGCCCCTCTCCACCAGGTCGAAGGGAAGAACACTTGCAAACGTATTTTTTCAGAACTATACAACGTATTAGCCTATACCCATTATATTTTATTCATTACCCCAAAGTTTGGAGTCATTTCCTTTTGATTTTCTCCAGGCATCGCGCCAGCGGTGCATGTCTTCAAATTTTATAAAAGGCCTTAAAGCGCGCTGTTCCTTGGTAGGCGCTTTGGGCAGCGCAACTGCTTTATCCTGGTACCAGTAAGCCACAGAGCCGAGATCAAGCGTAAGATTGTTATTGGAACCGTGTTCTATGGTGCCTTTTAATTCTTTTTCAAAAAAAATGGGGTCGCTTATAAAGAACCGATATACATGTGTGCGGCCCAGCCAGCCGACATCGTTATTTACCCGCGGATAACCGAAATAGGGATGAGCGTAAGGCTCTTTGGGGCACCAGGAAGTATTGAAGAAATCTTCGGTACCCGTGCCTATCAGTGAAGGTTTTGCTTCGCCATCTATAAACCACATGTCATCACCTTCGCCGTACCACATGGGTGTGGGGCAATGTACGTAATAATTGATGCCTACAAAATGCCCTTTTCCTTTTGTGTTGATGAACGTGTAATTGTTCTCGGGCTTCGTATTAGGCTTCCACTCCCCTGTTAAGGCCCATTCCGTTTCTCCTTCAGGCAGCGCGTTCGTAAGCTCATGGTTGTACCAGGCATGGAAACGTCCCATGTCTTTGGGTAATTGGTTTACCTCGAAATAATCCACATAAAAGTAAAATGCATTGATCTGTTTGTCTGTCTGATTTTCTATTTCAATTCTCGCTCCTTTCTGGAAAGGCATGGTGAAATAGCTTACCAGGCTGGTGCCGTTTAACGGGCCGGCAGCCAAAGGAAATGCGGCGTAATTGTATTGTTCATTCCATCCCTGGCCGAAGAAAGGGCCTATCGGCGATTCAACAGAAGGATATGAATTCCCATCCCAATACATGCGGATGATAATGTCGTTCCTACTCAACTCGCCGGGCGGCGGCGCAATGGTAATCCAGATGTGATTGATAATGCCTGCGCCCTGGATATCAGCAATGACACGCTTTTCGCCGGGCTTGAAAGGTTCCAGGTGATCCCTGTTGCCACCTGTTTTATCCGTGCTTGAAATACGCCGGTTCTTTAATCCTGATTTCATTTTCGATAGATCATACAGATCCGTGTTCATCTCCTGCGCCGTTAAAAAATTAATTGCCAGGAAAGAAAGTAAAAGAAAAAATAGTTTTTGCATGTGTTTATTTTTTTTAGTGCACCGCTTTGCGGCTGTTTTTGATGATTCCCGGTAGTTATCCGGATATACTAATCAATATTATTTTGTTTTTTCCAGTTGCCACATAGTATTACTTCTAGTAAATTTTGCTCGCAGCATACTTATTCTTTAGCAAAATTACTCAAGACCTTATCTCAGAATCTCTTCTCCATAGCTATCTACGATCCTGTTGTACGCTTCAGCTGCTGCACCATTACCCCAATCATAAATGGTAAATTCTCCAATGCCCAAACCTTTATTATCCGTTTCTCCGCCGTGCCCGTAATTTTCCATCATAAAACCATAATCTTCTTTGCCGAAAAATGGCCATCGTTGTTGCCACTGATACATGGTAGCCGGATTTAATGGCGTATACATCATGGCAAACGAAGCATATAATGCTGTTTTAGCCCTTTGCAGGTACTCAGTGTTTTTTAAGATTTTACCATACTGCATTATCAATGGTGCAAAAAGGCTTTGGCGGGAATCATTCCACTCTCCATCTGCATTCATTACACCGAATCCGCCCAGCGTACGGATGGCCATGTAAGGAGGCTGCCAAACAGCCTGTACCATCAGCAATTCGTCAAGTACACGTTGTCCGTAGTGCAAATATTTTTTTTCCTGTGTAAGCTGATACATAGCCAGCAAGGCTTCAGCAGTATAATACACGGAGAGCGTATTTTGCTTGAAAATATTATTACGTTCTACTTTTTTGCCTACCAGGTGATCGCTGCCATAACGGCTGCACGACCAATACGTTTCAAAATCCTCCCATTGTCCCTGCATCATGTTGCTATTGATCACCGCCTCCATAGCCTTTGCAGCAGATTGTTTATAACGTGTATCTTTCGTGAGCTTGTAAAGATTCACCAAAAACGTAACAGACATTGCTGTTTCCGGAGACGCATTTAAATGATCCATCGGTTTCAGATCACTCAATGACAGCCAGCCGGGGAAGAAGCCGTTACTGAACTGTACTTTTAACAGGGCATCGGCATAGCGCTTCGTGTATTGGAGCAGCCGGCTGTCTTTCTCCAGATCCGTGTACCAGCTAAGCATTTGATTAGCCGTGAAGCTCATATCTAAAATATGATAGGGCGATTTGCGAGCATCCCATGTGTACGGATTGCGGTTAGAGTTGCCGAAGTATTTGGTATGCCATCCCTGCGAGCGATTGTATTTTTTCCCGTCAATTGCTACCTGCTCCATTTCGGTAGCTATAACAGCAGGAAAAAAACCGTTGTATTGGGGAAACTGCAAAGCCAGCTCTTTAGTTTGCAATGCATATTTTCTCAGCTGTTCGTTGCCCGTGCGTTTGGCATAACGGTACAAGCCCGATGCTGATCTTAACGAGCTGAACCAGGCCTGGTTCCAGATAGAACGGAATTCGCGTTCATCCACCTCGCCTTTGTAATTCGGACTTTGTGTAACATTCACTATAAAAACAGGCGCACCAACTTTTTTCCCGTTTAAATCAAATTCCTGCCAGACTGTATTCTTCCAGTTATGGAATGCCCAATCGTAAGTCTGCTTTACATATTGATCCAAGTTTTTTACCGGCAGCGGTTCCCCTTTTTGGTATAAAGGATGGCCCCACTTCTTCCACATAAACGAAAGCGCCTTGCGCCAGTGATTATGAAAATTATTTTTTACCCGGTCGGTAAAAATGTAAAAGCCTGCTGATATTTTTCCTTTGGTGAATTGTGCACCTTTGGTTTTTTTAAAGAGTACATGGTCCGTTACCGCGGTTTTGCCCAAGCCAATGGTAAGCACATTAGCCGGTGCATGCATATCCATGTACCAATTGTAGGATGTATTGTTGCTGATAAGATCCAGATCAGGTATGATGGTTACTTGCTTCTCTTTACCGGAAACAATGAGGCAGGGTGCGCGGAATACATGCTGGTCTATTACAAACCCATCCTGTGGCGTCAGGTGCGGAGCCCAATGAAAAGAAGGCTGAAACGCAGGTATGACCTGCATTTCCGCGTTATCTTGTTGTATATTATCCTTCAAATTCCACTCCACCGTTATTTTATAATCACCGTCAGAGATTTTTGTATACGTTACTGAAGGAGCCTCACTGCCAATAGCAGGAAAATGAACAGACGACACGAAGCGCTTTAGTTCATGCGGTATAGGCTGCGCGGCAAGTTGCGCTGTTACTAAAACACAGCATAGAAAAAAGTATATTATTTTTTTATCCATCTCTAAAAGACTGTACTTCCTGCACACTTATGTAGCGGCTGAAAACTATATTTTTTGTAGCATGATCCTGTCAAATTCCACTTCGGGTGTATTATCCTTCGAACGGAACAGCAGGTTTAATGGCATTTGAGGTATCTCATTTTTTCTGATTTCTACCTCGCCCAAATAAATTTCTTCGGCGGTGTTGCCAGCATTTAAATGGACACTTCTCCATTGTTGAATGTCTGCATTATCTGCTATACGCACCTCAAGATTTTTTGTCTGAGACATTATTTTATTCATGTATAATTTATATTTCCCGGCAGGAACCTCATCAATATTGATTGTGAGCGATGCCTGCTTATCGTTGATTGCAGCACGTCCGTTCCTAAAAATATAATTGCCATTATAGGTCAGGTGTTTTAAAAAAGCCGGGTAGAACGTATAAGTGGGTGGCAAAAATACTTTGGTATTTTCATTGACCGGAGCTGTATTTACCTGTACCGCTTTATCGGCATAGTACATAGCCACTGAAGTATTATTTACCGGACGGTTATTATTTACCGGACCGTGCTCCATGCTGTGATAAATGTTTTTATAAAAAGGCAGTTTGTCTGTAACATAAATCCGGTATCCGCCTGTACGGCTCCATGGAATTGAATAATCCAGGCAACCGCTGACCGGCCCGCCCAGTTTTTCCACCCAGCCGCCCGGCTGGGCATACCAGCCGCCGTTAAAATAATCTTCACTACCCGTGCCGTGAATGTTTTGAACGCCATCAATCACCGTGGAATCATCACCCTCAAAAAATTCGGTAAAATAATTATACGTAGTAGCCTGGCTTTGCAAGAGCGTGCCTACATAATGCCCCCGGCCGTTTCCATTTAAAAATACGTAGGGCTCGCCGGAAGCCGGTTCATTATTCTTCCACAAGGCATAAAACTTTCCTTCCCTGGCAGGATTTCTTTTTCCTGCAGCATGCCACATATCAAATGTAAAGGAAAGCGGCTGCTGCGTTTCATTTGTCTTTCGATATACTAATTCAATCTTAGCGCTTTTATCAAAAGGCATGGGGAAATAGCAATAAGCTTTTGAAGCCGTGGCGCCCAGCAATAAACTTTCCATAGATTTTTTGCCGAATGCATAGCCAAAAAAATCAGCTGCCGGCGCATACACTGCGGGGGCAGATTCATTGTCCCAGGTAATTTTTAAGTCGAGCTGTCTTGATAAGCCTTCAAATATTTTTGAGGACTTAAATTCAAAGCCCTGAATACGCCCACCCTGCCTTAAATCTGCCAGCAATACTGTTTCGCCGGGATGTACCGTTTTTTGTACACTGGTTTTATTTAATCTGCCGGCATAAAAATTCTGTACCTGCCTGTCGTTATTATTCCATAATCCTATAACATCCTGCAGTATCTTATGCTCATTGGTATTGAAGCGGGAGTGAAATGTTTGTACTTTATAATTATCATCCAGCTCCCTGTACTGGATCTGATGAAACATAATCTTTTCTCCTTTAAAAACAATCTTACAACCTTTCTCATAAGGTATAGGCACATAAGAATAATAGCCTCCCACCAGATGAGCTTCAACCAGCGGCTTTAAAAACGGGGCTACCTTACCGGAAAACAAATCGCTGAATTTTATTGACAAGCCGGGTTTTGCATTGCCATCAAAATAAAATTCAATGATATCATCAGTAGGCGTAGGCGTCCATATTCGTTCAATTACGCCGCGGCCTTTCACGTCTAACAACACCAGCCCGTCTTTTTCTTTACGGATGTAAGAATATTTTCCGCTAAAGCCATCATCATTCCCACCTGTTCTGTCGTAGGAAGAAATTTGCCTGATAAAGCTGCCGTCTATATATGCCGGCATTTTCGTAATGTCCGACAAACGTTTCAATTCGGTAGCGGTAGTTACCGTTTGCTGCGCAAATGCGGTAAAAGGAAATAAAAAAACAATAAAAGCCTGGAAAAATCTTTTGATACTCATAATGTATAATTCGTTAAATCAATATTTATATGAATGAAGTTGGTATATACTATAATTCAGTTGTAATTAAAATCAGTCTACTAAGCTTTTACCTTATAACCGGTAACCGCATAATACAGGATAAACAAGAATAGAGGTATCGGCACAAAGAAACCTTTGCTCATACCATACACGTCAGACACGGCGCCCATGATCGGAGGAAATAATGCACCACCGGCAACCGCCATCACCAAAAACGATGCGCCCTGCTTTGTTTGCTTACCCAAACCTTTAATTCCCAAAGCAAATATGGTAGGAAACATGATAGACATAAAAAAGAATACACCATAAAGCGCTATCAGCGACACCCATCCTAAGTGCGATGCCACAACAGGCAACAACAGGCAAACCATCAGCGTATAGAAAGCCAGGAGTTTTGCCGGTTTAAAATATTTCATCATGGCGCTGCCTGAGATCCTGCCGATCATAAACAATAAAAATCCCAGCGATAAAAAGTATGGCCCGTTCACAGATTCCCAGCGGGGATGCTGGTCATGATCTGAAACAAAATTGATGAGGTAGCTGAAAATACCGGTTTGCGCTGCAACGTAACAGGTTTGTGCAATGAAGCCGAGTACAAAATGCCGGTTTTGCCACAACGGTTTTTTGGTTATATATCCCGGGTGTGCCGGATCGGTAATTTCTGTTTCAATTTCCGAATCAGCGCCGGGCGTAGCTGAAATGCCGTGGCCGCCGCCATGCGCTGCATGCTCATCTTCCTCTGTAATTTCGGGCAACTTTAAACGCATGAACACAAATGCTACTAAAAGCACAGCAACGCCTATCACAACAAACGGTAATACAATAGACATCATTTTCTCGCCTTCCACATGGCTGCGGTTGCCATAAACGTACAGTGCGATCAAGGGCCCTATTGTCCAGGCCAGGCCGTTGAACGACTGGGAAAAGTTGATCCTGCGCTCAGCGGTTTCCGGCGGGCCTAATTTGGTGGTATAAGGATTGGCTGCGGTTTCAAGCGTGGTAAGCCCTGACCCTATCACCAGCAGGCACATCAGAAATAAAGCAAAAGATTGAAACGGCGCTGTGGCCGCTGATAAAAATGCACCGGCCGCAAAAAGTAATAACCCGAAAATTATTCCTTTTTTATAACCATACTTTTTCATGAATAACCCCGCCGGGATTGCCATTATAAAATAAGCGCCATACAATGCAGATTGGATAAGGCTGGATTGCCATTTATGCAAATGCAGCATTTCCTGGAAATTCTTGTCCAGCGTATCCAACATGCCGTGGGCTATGCCCCACAGGAAGAATAAAGCGCTGATGGCTGCAAAAGGCATTGCATAGTTAACCCCGTCTTTTACAAATAGTGATTGTTTCTTTGCCATTTCAGAATTTGTGATTTGTGATTTTTATTTTTTATGTTATCAACTTCAGTAGTAGTATCTCCCGGTAGTTATCGGGCGTGCTTGTGTAACTCTTCCGACAAGTACCGGGATCATATTTGAGCAAACGGTCAGGAGCTGAACGCTTAAAGCTCAATGCCCACGATCATTTACTTCCTCTCAATTGTCAATTTCAATTATCCATTGTCAATTCACTTGTACAGCGGCCCGTAATTGCTGCAGGCCCTGTAATCACTGCCTTCTGCATCCATGCCAAAAGATGCCCATGATGCCGGCCTGAACAATTTTTCAGCAGCCACATTATGCATACACACAGGAATGCGCAGCATAGCGCAGAGGGTTATCAGGTCTGCGCCGATGTGCCCATAACTGATGGCACCATGATTGGCGCCCCAATTAGCCATGACACTGTACACATCTTTGAATGCGCCTTCCCCTGTAAGGTTAGGCACAAACCAGGTGGTAGGCCAGCTATAGTCTGTACGCCTATCTAAAACTTCATTTACATTTCCGGGCAGGTCAATGGTGTAGCCTTCGGCAATTTGCATTACCGGGCCGAGGCCTTTGGTTAAATTCAGGCGGCACATGGTCACAGGCATCTCACCTTTGGTAAGGAATTTTGAAGAAAATCCGCCGCCACGGAAATAACCGGTATTAGCAGGGTACCATGTAGTGGCATCCAGGCAGGCCTTTGCCTCTTCTTCAGCTATTTCCCAGAAAGGCTTCATTACAGGTTTGCCATCTTTACTTTGCTGGCCTGAACCATCCAATGTGGCTGCGCCTGAATTGATCAAATGAATAAACCCTTGCTGCGCCCTGCCTTCCGGCATCCAGCCTGATACTCTTGCTACTGCATCGGGGCTCCAATAGGTTCTTACATCGGCAAAAATTTGGGCTGTATTGGTGAGTAAATAATTAAATAACATGGAAACGCCATTCAATGAATCATTTTCTGTAGCTACCATAAACGGGGCACGAATGCCGTTCCAGTCGAATGAAGAATTTAATATGGCCTCAGCAAAATCGCCATTAGGTTTATAATCTGTCCATTGCCTTTGCCCCTGGAAGCCCGACACCAGTGCATTGTGGCCGCGTGCTTCTTCGCACCAGCCAATTTTATCCAGTTGTGGGTTGCCTACCATCAGGTCACGAATGATGAGGGTCATTTTTATTACAAATTCCCAATCCTTATCCAGCTCTTCCCTGGATTTCTTCTTCGTGTTCAGGTCTTCGCCTTCCTTACAATTTTCTTTTACCCATGCAAGCGCTTTATTATATTCATCCCTGTCATATATTTCCAGGTCTATCCTGCGCAATAGTTCTGTAGAGTCTACGTATTCATTGCGCATACCCAGATAATCCTGGAAGAAATCCGGATCTACAGCCGAACCTGCAATACCCATTGAAACAAAGCCAACAGAGAGATACGATTTTCCTTTCATAATAGAAACGGCCATACCTGCTTTGGCAAATGCTAATAGTTTATCTTTTACATCTGACGGAATCGTGGTATCGCCCATGTCCTGCACATCGCGGCCATAAATGCCAAAGCAGGGCAATCCTTTTTGATTATGTCCGGCCAGCGTTGCGGCCAGATATACGGCGCCAGGCCTTTCCGTTCCGTTAAATCCCCAGATTGCCTTGGGTAAATGCGGGTTCATATCCATTGTTTCGGTACCGTAGCACCAGCAGGGCGTTACCGATAAGGATACGCCCACATTATTATTGGCAAATTTCTCTGCGCAATCAGCCGCTTCTTTTACACCGCCGATGCAGGTGTCGGCAATCACGCATTGCACGGGCGTTCCATCGGGGTATTTTAATTCTGCCGCATACAGATCAGCTACTGATCTTGCCATGTTCATGGTAATATCTTCCAGCGATTCTCTTACGCCACCATAACGGCCATCAATGATGGGCCTGATGCCTATTTTGGGATAGTTAAATTTCTGAGCCATTATTTGTATTATTTAAATGTGTTTTGAATTTCCTGTAGTGTAACACCAAAAACTTTTATTGCGATATCGTTAAGTGTTTTCTTATCTCCCGTAAAATGAAAAACGGAATGGTTGTGCGTGATATGCTCGCCCTGTTTTAAGAATGCAGGCGGAGATACGCTTTCTATTTCATAGAATGGGCCCATTTGCGAGCCGTCTTCGAGAGGGCCGTCGTTGTAGGCATTCATTGCATCTCCGCTGTAAGGATCGCGGTCTGTGCGCCACTCCTGGTTAAGATATTTCCTGTTGTTATGCACATCAAATACCGTAACAGTCAGCACATTATTTTGCGCGTCGTAGCTACCTGCAATATTTTTAGCCCTTACAGGAGGGATACCTAATTTACCTCTTGATTTACCATCAGCCTTAAAAAATAGAACACCGTTGCTGTATTTGATCCTGTCGTCGGCTATTTCCCCGAAATAATCTGTAGTAGCTACTTTGCCCTGCGCGTTTTGAATGTAAGGAATCACAATAATGCAGCTTTCAGAAGGCATAAACATGTCCAGGTTCCAGATGCAGGGAGCTCCGGTGTGCTCTGTCCACTCGTTTGTACCCGTATTAAAAAGGCGGTTGACTGTTTTAAATCCAACCACATTTACCTTTTTATTCAGACTAACATGGAGCATTTGTTCAATCGTTTCATTTTCCATGATCTCCACATCCCTCTCCATTTTTATTTTCAGCGGAGTTCCAGCATAGTTTATTATTGCCGTTTCCTTAGTCATTGAAACTTTTTTGCCGCTGGAAGCAGTGAGCTGCCAGGCTTCGGTATCTATAGCAGGAGGTGTATGCCAGTTGTCAAAAACCTGTTCGGTTCCCTGCTTGAAGTAGATAGAATATTTACCGCCTTCAGGACCAAGCCACATACGATCCTCACCGCCAAAAGCATTCATATGATCGTTCACAGGCTCATCAAATGCTTTATAATTAACCCAACCAAAGCTTTTACCATTCAAACCTTCGGCAGTAGATGTAAAAACTTTCCCCTGGTATTTAGGAGAAACTATCAGCTGCCCGGATGAGTCGTTGTTTTTTAAAATTATGATACTGTCTTTCTGGCTCAGGAACTGCACATCATATGCGAATGTTCCTTTTTGTGGATTATGCATTGTCTTATTTTTAGATTTATTTCCAGACTGGCATGAATCCATGATGGAAAAAACAGCCAGCAACAACAGGGTAAGTTTTAATGTACGCATGTTTGATGAATTTAATTGACTTCAAGCACATCTGCTGCAGGAAGTTTGGGGTAAGTGTTATGAGGTTCTGACTGATACCAGTAAGCAACTGTGATGATATCAGATTTTTGCGCAAGATATCTTCCGCCAGAACGCCAGCCCAGATCCTGGATAGTTACGCTGAGGTCTTTTTCAAAACGTATGGGATCCAGTATATGCCAGCGGTACATACCAAATCTTTGCTGGGAGCCATATAAACCATCGGGCCTGAGCACCTGGTGCAATCCGGCATAAGGCGTTGAAAACTCCTGGTACTGCCTTGTACGCTTATTTTCAAAATTATACGATCCGCAGAAATAGTCTTCCGTACCGGTTCCTACAATCGTGGCATAGTCCCTGTCTCCGTCCATAAAGAATTTAATTTCTCCTTCTCCCCACCATCCGTTATTCCTGACACCAACACCCATAAAAGTACCCACATAGTGCCCGCGACCCTTAATACCGTCAACTATCGTATGGATTGAATTATTATCGGGAGTACTTCTCCTGTACTGTGCATGGAAATAAGCTTCGTCTTCTTCAACTTCTGCAAGTGTATAGTCTACCTGGTAATATAAGCGCATAGCTTCACCGGAGATGTTCTGCATAGTCATTTTACATTTTTTCCTGAATGGCATTTGCCAGTAGCTGTTGAAAGCGCTACCGGGATTCACTGTCATTGCCAGAGAATTTAACGGTGAAAATTCATTCCAGGCTATACCGAAGAAAGGTCCGACCGGGCTTTCGACAGAAGGGGATGTTTCATCATCCCAATAGATCCTGAATATAGTTAAATTAAAATTGCCGGTTGGTGTCATCCAGATATGTTGTATGGCGCCAGGGCCTGTAATTTCGGCCATAGTGAAAGTTTCGCCGGGATTGATGATAATGAACGGGTTTACTTTCCATCCTTTACCTAAATCCCTTGCTTCACTGGCAGCATTTGCCACGTTGCGTTTGCCCTTGTCGGCAACGGGGTCTGCCATGCCTCCCCTGCCTTTTTCGCCGGTAAAATTTTCCGGGCTAATGGAACGGCTTTTTGCATTAGATAATTTAGATAGTGTAGACATGCTCATATTTCTACCGTTAAAACCGGCTGGGCGCTGGGCCGATAAGCAATTAAAAACAAAGAATGCGAGTAACAATAAACAGGTGTTTTTCATAGTACTTATTTTAAACGTTTAAGCAAATTAACTAACTTTTTTCATTTAAGAAAAATTTTATTCACTTTTTCTTACTGCTGTCTCTCACTACCAGTGTAGAAGGCACTTCAATTTTTTTGATTACAGTGGTATTGTTATTAATAGAATCTATTAGGAGTTGTACAGATTGGGAGCCGAGTTGCTGCAGATTTTGTTTAATGAAAGTAAGCGGGGAATAAAAGAAGTCGAATGCATCGCTTTCGTCAAAACTGATCAACCCGAAATCGTCCGGTATTTTTATTTTGCGCGAATTGATCACATGTAGTGATTTAACGGCGAGAGACACCGTGGCAAACAGCAGGCTGTCAATTGTATTCTTTTCCAGCATTGCATTTAAAGAATCCCGGAAGTCTGTTTCTGTATGGTTGTAATTGATTTTTAACAACCAGTCTTTACTGGCATTTATACCATTATCTTTTAAGCATTTCTCGTATCCTTTTACCCGTTGCTTCATGTGTTCAAGCGAACTCTGGTAAGCCACCATGCCAATTTTTTTATAGCCATTATCTATTAAGTGTTGCGTGGCATTATATGCCGACTGATAATTATTAATGAATACAGCATTGGTATTCAGCTTAGGAAAATAACGGTCAATCAACACTACGGGAATGCCTTTCTCCTGTATTTCGCGAATTTGTTCTTCCGAGTTTTCTACCGGCGTAACAATAAGGCCGTCAACCTGCCTGTTGATTAAAGCATTGAGCAGGTCTGCAGATTTATCGAGCTGCTCATCGCTACTGCCAAATACAACGGTATAGCCATTTTCCTTGGCTTTATTCTCAATGATACGTGCAATACTTGAAAAGAAGGGGTTGGAAATATCCGCAACGATCAGACCAATAGTTTTTGTCTTTCCGTATTTTAAGCTCCTGGCTATTAAGTTCGGCTGATAATTCATCTCCTTTGCAGCCCTGCGTATCTTTGCAGCCATCTGCTTGCTTACACGGGCTTCTTTTTCTTTACCATTCAATACATAAGATACCAAAGCTGTTGATACGCCTACATTGTTGGCTATATCTTTTAAAGAAACTGCTTTTTTCATAGGAAAATTTCTGATAGCAAAAATAATATCGCTGCCGATACAAATATAAGCATAAAATATATTTGTTTTCCAGAGTTTTTTATCCGGATTATTAATCGTTTAAGCGATACAGCACAAATATAGTTATTCCTGAGGTAAACTACATATTCTTTTAGGATTATAAAAATCAAGCAATAATGATTTTCCTTGGAAGGAGATAATCTTTTGCTGATCATTAGCCATCTGCACATAAGGAGATGCAAACCTTGCCTGCGTAGCGTGAGCCCTGGTTTCACCAAATTTTAAACGTTGTTTTTTATTTCCTGAAGTGTAGACCAGTTCAAGGTTTTCTTCTGAAAATGAAATGCCGTTTTTTTGTATCCTGCCGATGAAACGCTGGAAGGATGTATCTTCTACGGCCGATCCGGCTTCCATGATCCAAAAAGTTTTTCTACCCCGCTGTATCAGATCATCGTTTGTACCCGGCCTGAATGAAAAATTATTTTTCCCTATCAAGGCTATGTAAACGCTGCCTTTCTTGCCAAAAGCATAATTGTTGAAAATATAGACACTGTCAAATTTCTTAACCGGGAAATACGCATGTGTATAACCCGGTAAAACGGCCTCTGTCAAATTCTTTTTTGGGGGTATAGCATAAATGGCCATGCTTACATTTTTAAATTGTTGTACATGGGGCAGGCGCCCATACCCCACCCAATAGTTAGGAGAATGGTTATTGTCTCCGGGGTTTCTTGCAGGATGCGTATGAAAAACGCTGAAATGGTTGCCCATATTCATTCCTGCGATATGATGCTGATCTGCATACTGCTGTTGATCATGATCCTGCACGCTATACAATGAATAATCTTTTGTACGGTAAGTATAAGTATGTGCGCGCTGAATGGCTTTACCATTGGTAGCCGGGTGAATGATTTTTACCAGTAAAGGTTCAAGATGCAGCCACCTGATTATGGTAAAGTCCAGATATCTGAATGCTTTAAGGAAATCATTGGAAAACATTGCGGCACCTCGTATATGTTTTAATGAATTCCTGATCACCTCATGATTGGTAAATGCTTCCATTCCCCATTGCATCATCATACTTTTGTCGCCGGTGCCGTAGTAGCCTTCTTTTTTAAGCTCGCTAATATTCAATCCGTTTATTTGTTCCACGATAACAGTGCCTGTATCGTTTGCTATGTCTCTTAAAACATGCGGCATATCATACTGTCTGAATAGCATAAACCCATTAAGCAAACCATGAGAAGCTATCTTTTCATTCCTTAAAAGAAATTTTGTAACGCCTCCCAAGTCAGCAGCCTCACCCTTGCGGTTGTGCTCATAAGCTCTGCCGCTCACCGATGCAAACATGCCATTTACTTGCTGGCTTGCCACATCATATAGCAAAAGATCAAGGATGATTTTGCATTTAACAGTGAGCTCATCATCTTTAGCAAAATCTATGAGGTTAGTTAATGCGGCAATATCTTCGATGTAATAGGTAGCGGAATAATATTCGGTAAAGCCGTATTTCCAGCGCATTTCCAGCCAGTCCAGGATCCTACGCTTCGCTTTTATTACATGCTGTTTGCCGTTTAGTCCACTCTTAGAAAAAGTTTTATCAACATACAGCTGCCCTGCCAGGTATTCGGCAGATGCAAATAATATCTGGTGGTTTTCGCTCCAGTAGCACATAGAATTTTCGCCCGGTTCATCCCACCAATAACGGAACGCCAAAAGCGTTTTATCTATATTATCTCTCACTTCAACAGGAATCTTTCCGGGAAATTCATATAAAATGCGCAGCAGGTTAACAAACTTAAAGTCTGCAACGTCATATTCATGGCTGATAAATTCAAGGGTTGGGTTTAAGCGTGACCAATCTATTTCTTTATTATGAACCAGGTCGAAATAAATTTTATCTTCTTCTGTAATTATTTCTACGGGCGGGTTGCGCTGATAAACACTATAATTGATGATTCTTATAAAATCAATAAACGTTATTATTGTGAATAAAATAATAACTGCAAGTATAATCTTTTTAAAAATTGAACTCAACTTTTTCCCAGCCATGCTGCAAGTTAAACAACAATGAATAAATGCAAATAAAAAAGCCCTGAAACATAGTGTTTACAGGGCTTTTAGGCTGTGGGAGCTACAGGAGTCGAACCTGTGACCCTCTGCTTGTAAGGCAGATGCTCTAAACCAACTGAGCTAAGCTCCCTTAATCGGAGTGCAAATATACAGTCAGTTTTTTATTCTCCAAATATTTTTTGAAAATATTTTTTTAACGTCTGGCAACAGGGAAACCGGCTGGTAAAAAACTATCTTTAAAAAAACTTATAATTTCTTCAAAACTAACATCTATTTATTGAATATCTTATATACATTTGCACATTAAATAAAAAAACATCATTTCACTTTTTGAATTAAGAACTGAAATTGAAAACCACCCAACATAAATTATTTACTATTGCTCATGCTGTCATGAGCGCTCCCCTCTTTGTATCTTACACACCGGCTTTACATATACGACGACCTCGAATTTAATAGACGTGTTTATACACACCCGGCAGCAACGCCAGAGATTCGCCATCTATTATTAAATTCTAATCGTTTCAACAGTGGAAAAAAACAACCAGTCAGATAATATTCTTGTTCGCATTGCTACAAGCAATGATGTTCACTATGCAGATACCATCGTAAATGAAATGGAATCCTCCGCAAAGGCCCGCGGTACGGGCATCGCCAAACGCTCACCCGAATACGTAGCTACGAAGATGCTGGAAGGCAAAGCAGTGATTGCAGTTACAAAAACCGGCACATGGGTAGGTTTTTGCTACATTGAAGAATGGGGACACGGCGAATTTGTTGCCAACAGCGGTCTGATCGTTTCCCCCGAATTCAGGAAAACGGGCATTGCCAAGCGCATCAAAGGAGAAACCTTTGCACTCTCCAGGAAAAAATATCCTGCCGCAAAAATATTCGGCCTCACTACCGGGCTTGCCGTCATGAAGATCAACTCAGACCTCGGCTACGAACCGGTGACCTACAGCGAGCTCACCAACGATGAAGAATTTTGGGCGGGTTGCAAAAGTTGCGTAAATTACGACATACTTATGAGCAAAGACCGTAAGAATTGCATGTGTACGGCTATGCTGTTTGATCCCAAAGATCATTACGAACCGGAAGAGACCAAAGCATATTTCAGAAAAAAATCCAACGTATTTGAGCGTTTGTTCAGGTTGAAGAAATATAAATTTTTAAAGAATTTCAGAAAAAAAATGCATTAGATATGTCAAAGAAAATTGTACTCGGATTCAGCGGCGGACTTGATACCACCTATTGTGTAAAATATTTTGAAGATAAGGGTTATGAGGTTCACAGCGTGATTGTAAACACGGGCGGGTTCTCTGAAGAAGAAATTGAAAAAATAGCACAGCATGCAAAAAACCTGGGGGTAAAGTCGCACAAAACCATTGATGCTGTTGAAGGCTATTACGATAAGATCATTAAATACCTGGTTTTTGGCAATGTGTTAAAAAACAATACTTACCCTTTAAGCGTAAGCGCAGAGCGCATTGTACAGGCTATGCATATCGCGGAGTATGCCAAATCCCTGCAAGCCGATGCTATCGCCCACGGAAGCACAGGAGCAGGCAACGACCAGGTGCGTTTTGATATGGTGTTTAATATTGTAGTTCCTGATATGGAGATCATCACCCCCATCCGGGATCTAAAGATCAGCCGTGAAGAAGAGATTGCGTTTCTGAAAGAAAAAGGCGTGGAGATGAATTTTGAAAAGTCGAAGTATTCTATCAACCAGGGCCTCTGGGGCACGAGCGTAGGCGGAAAAGAGACTTTAAACTCAAGGGAATTTTTACCAGAAGAAGCATTTCCCACTAAGGTAACCAAAGGTGAAGACGATGCGGTAGAAATAAAACTGGTATTTGAAAAAGGCGAACTTACGGGCGTGAACGATGAAACATTTGCACATCCTGCACGCGCAATCGAGCGCCTGCAAAGCATTGCAGCGCCTTACGGCATCGGCAGGGACATTCATGTAGGAGATACCATCATCGGCATCAAAGGCCGCGTGGGTTTTGAAGCAGCAGCGCCCGTGATCATTATCAAAGCACACCACACACTGGAAAAGCACGTGCTTACCAAGTGGCAGCTTAGCTGGAAAGATACACTTGCAGGATTTTATGGCAACTGGCTGCATGAAGGCCAGTTCCTTGATCCCGTAATGCGCGACATGGAAGCTTACATGCAAAGTTCACAGAACCACGTTACCGGCAATGTGTATGTAAAGCTGATGCCTTACCGCTTCCAGGTGCTGGGCATTGAATCTGCCTACGACCTTATGAGCAGTAAATTTGGCAAATACGGCGAAATGAACAACGGCTGGACAGGCGATGACGTCAGAGGCTTCAGTAAAATTTTCAGTAACCAGTTGGTGATTTTTGAAAGCGTAAAAAACAGTAAATAAAAACAATGATAAAAGCAGGGATCATAGGCGGCGCGGGCTATACAGGCGGAGAGCTGATGAGAATATTGGTAAACCACCCGCAAACAGACATAATTTTTATTCACAGCAAAAGCAATACCGGCAATAGTGTTGGCGCTGTTCATGCCGACCTGCTGGATGAAGATATTGTTTTTGCAGGTGATGAAGTGTTGGAAAAAATTGCTGTAGAAAAAGATTTTATTGACGTGCTTTTCCTGTGTATGGGGCATGGTGATTCTAAAAATTTCCTGTCGGAAAATGAAGTACATGCCGATATAAAGATCATTGACCTTGCCAATGATTTCAGGCTGGAAAAAGATGCCGCATGCAAAGGAAGAACATTTGTATATGGCCTGCCTGAGCTGAACCTGGAAGCAATAAAAACAGCAAATAACATTGCCAATCCCGGTTGTTTTGCTACTTCTATTCAACTGGGATTATTGCCGCTGGCCAAAAACAACCTGCTCAGCGGGAACGTATATACTACGGGCATTACGGGCTCTACCGGCGCAGGACAGAGCCTCTCTGCAACTTCTCATTTTTCATGGAGAGCCAATAACATACAAGCTTACAAAACGCTCACCCACCAGCACCTGCAGGAGATCTATCAATCGCTGAACCAGCTACAGCCGGATTTTTATAATGCTGCAACAGACACCACAAAAGGATTGCACTTCGTACCCTGGCGCGGCGATTTTACTCGGGGCATCTTTATCAGCTCAACTGTAGACTGCGATCTTGAGTTGAAGGAAGTGCTTGCTTTATATAAAGACTTCTATAAAGAGGCTGCTTTTACCTTTGTTTCTGAAAAATCCATTTTCTTAAAGCAGGTAGTCAATACCAATAAATGCATTATTTCCATGGAGAAAGCCGGCAGCAAGCTGGTTGTGCACTCAGCCACAGACAATCTGCTGAAAGGCGCATCAGGACAGGCTGTACAGAATATGAACATCCTGTTCGGCCTTGACCAGCGCACAGGTCTGAAACTTAAGGCAAATTATTTTTAAAGGAAATTATCTCCAACATTCATAAATTTATAACTAAAAAATCTATCGCTGCACGCGACAGGCGCTAATCAAGCAAAAATCATGAACTTATTCGATGTTTACCCGTTAAACGATATTACCATCACCAAAGGTTTGGGTTCCTACGTTTGGGACGATAAAGGCAATCAGTACCTGGATATGTATGGCGGCCACGCCGTGATCTCCATTGGCCACAATCACCCGCACTGGGTAGAAAAGATCAGGGAACAACTGTCTAAAATTTCCTTCTATTCCAACTCGGTAAAAATGCCTTTGCAGCATGAACTGGCAGAAAAGCTGGTAGCTGTTTCAGGCAAAAAAGATTACCAGCTATTTCTTTGCAACAGCGGCGCCGAAGCAAATGAAAACGCCCTGAAACTGGCGTCATTCCACAATAGCAGGAAAAAGGTCGTTGCTTTCAGTAAATCATTTCACGGGAGGACTTCATTGGCTGTAGCAGCTACCGACAATAGATCAATTGTTGCACCGGTAAATGAAAGCACCAATATCATTTTTTTACCGTTCAATGATGAGCAGGCGCTGGAAGAAGCTTTTAAAAACTATGGCGGCGAAATATCTTCCGTGATCGTTGAAGGCATCCAGGGCGTAGGCGGCATAAGGGTTGCGGAGGTTTCTTTCCTGCAAAAGATCCGCAGTTTATGTGATGAGTATGACAGTGTTTTTATTGCAGACAGTGTACAATGCGGCTATGGCAGAAGCGGTAAATTTTTCTCGCACGACTACGCAGAAGTGAATGCTGATATATATTCTATGGCAAAAGGCATGGGCAACGGCTTCCCGGTTGGCGGCATTCTTATCTCACCAAAAATTAAGGCACGGCACGGAATGCTGGGTACAACTTTCGGCGGTAACCACCTGGCTTGCGCGGCTGCTATTGCAGTGCTGGATGTGATTGAAAAAGATAACCTGGTAGAACAGGCCAGGCAACGCGGCACCTATCTGATGAACCGGTTGAAATCTGTAAACGGCCTTGAAAATGTACGCGGCAAAGGCCTCATGATCGGCTTTGATGTGTCCGAACAATTAAAAGACCTGCGCAAAAACCTTTTATATAAACATTTTATTTTTACCGGCGAAGCCAAACCGAATGTTGTTCGCTTATTGCCTTCATTGGCTATTACCCGCAAGCAGGTAGATGAATTTATTGAAGTGGTACAGGAAGAAATTGAGCCCTTACCGTAAATTAGTTGTAACTTTCTTGATCAATATTTACCAAAATGTCATTATTAAAAAATAACAAATTTACTACCGTAAAAGATGTGGCTGATATAGAAGGGTTGATGGGTAAAGCACTGCATTATAAAT
Source organism: Haoranjiania flava (assembly GCF_025631005.1). Lineage (NCBI taxonomy): Bacteria > Pseudomonadati > Bacteroidota > Chitinophagia > Chitinophagales > Chitinophagaceae > Haoranjiania > Haoranjiania flava. The sequence goes on along the minus strand of NZ_JAOTPL010000025.1, from coordinate 3,641 downwards.
CAAATCCCTTTGTTGATAAGGATTTGGGAGAAAACAGGAAGATCGGTTTGTTATTTTTAAATCCCAGCCTGCGTACAAGGCTGAGCACGCAGATAGCTGCACAGAACCTGGGCATGGAAGCGGTTATTTTTAATGTAGACAAAGATGGCTGGCGGCTTGAGTTTGAAGACGGCGCTATTATGAACGGCTCCACATCGGAGCATATTAAAGAAGCTGCACCTGTGCTGGGCAGCTATTTCGATATTTTGGGCATACGCTCCTTCCCTACCCTGCAAGACCAAGAGGAAGATTACAGAGAAGGCTACCTCAACGCATTCATTCAATACTGCGGAAAACCCGTAATTAGCCTGGAAAGCGCAACACTCCATCCTTTGCAAAGCCTTACAGACCTCATCACCATTCAGGAAGAAGCTGCCGGGAAAGAAAAAATAAAAGTGCTAATGACCTGGGCTCCGCATGTAAAACCATTGCCCCAGTGCGTGGCCAACAGCTTTGCCGAATGGGTCAACGCCTGGGGCAAGGCCGAATTTGTAATCGCAAACCCTGATGGATACAACCTTTCAGTAGAATATACCCAGGGGGCCACTGTTGTACACAACCAGGAAGAAGCGCTGCAAAATGCAGACTTCATTTATGTAAAAAACTGGTCTGCTTACGAGGAATATGGTATGATGCCCGGCCTGCATGCAGACTGGATGCTTACCAATGAAAAACTGGCGCTGACCAACAACGCTAAAGTGATGCATTGCCTGCCGGTACGTAGAAACGTAGAACTAAGCGATGAAATTTTAGACAGCAGCAACAGCATTGTTACCAAAGAAGCCGGCAACCGCGTATGGGCTGCCCAGGCTGTAATCAGTGAACTCTTAAAGATGAACAGCTGATGGAAAAAAAAAATCTGTTGGTAATTAAAATCGGCGGTAATGTTATAGATAACGAAGAAAATCTCTGCAACTTTCTGGAAGATTTCTCTGCCATCAGCCAACACAAAATTTTAATCCACGGAGGCGGAAAAATTGCCACAAAAATCGGTGAACAGTCTGGCATACAATCTAAATACATCAATGGCCGCAGGATCACCGATGACGCTGCCATAGACCTCGTGACCATGGTTTACGGCGGGCTGGTGAATAAAAAGATCGTAGCCTCGCTACAGTCTTTACACTGCAACGCCATAGGCTTAACAGGCGCTGACGGAAATATAATCCCCGCTGTAAAAAGGCCCGTAAAAGAAATCGACTTCGGCTGGGTAGGCGATGTGGATACACATAAGATCAACACGGCTGTGTTGGATACCCTCCTTCAAAACCGCATCACGCCTGTATTTGCGCCGCTTACACATGACGGCAGCTCACACATGCTCAATACCAACGCAGATACCATTGCATCCTCACTGGCAGTTGCGCTCTCGGAAAAATACAAGGTGCGGCTTATTTATTGTTTCGAGAAAAAAGGTGTGCTTGAAAATGTGGCAGATGAATCTTCTGTGATCCGTTTTATCAACAAACAAATATATAAAACGCTGTTGTCTCAGGGAAAGCTATTCGAAGGCATTATACCTAAAATTGACAATGCCTTTGCAGCCATAGACGCCGGTGTGAACCAGGTAGTAATAGGGGCTGCGGAAAAACTGCTGCAAAACTGCGCGGGAGAAACAGACGGAACGCTGATCTCAGCCTGAAGCTGCCTGCCTGAATTTTAAATAATAAACTTTAGTTTTGTAGATTAAGAATTATTTATTCCACAGATGATCACAGAAAAAATAAAAGGGCTTATTGCATCTTTTTCAGATGAAGAAATTGAGTCGATTGAGAAGCTGCCTCAGAGCGGCAGCGACAGGAAATACTTCAGGGTATTCTGCTCCAATAAAACTTATATAGCTACGGATAATATCAATGTAAAAGAGAACGCAACCTTTATAGCATTCACCACGCATTTCAGGAAGCTGAATCTGCCGGTGCCGTTTATTTACGCCATCTCTGAAGATAATGAAACCTATATCCAGGAAGACCTGGGCGAAAAATGCCTGCTGGATATCCTGGAAGAAAAAGGAGAATGCGATGAAGTAAAAGCACTGTATAAAAAGAGCTTGAAAAACCTGGCAACCTTGCAGATAAAAGGTCACCAGGGCTTTGATTATACCAAATGCATTACCGCGCATGAGTTTGGCAAAAACGCTATTATGAGCGACCTGCTATATTTTAAATATTATTTCCTGGACACATTGGGGCAGCCCTATGAAAAGCAACAGCTCCTGGATGAATTTGAAGCGTTGAGTTCCTTCCTCACCCAGACAAAGTACAAATACTTCATGTTTCGCGACTTCCAGAGCCGCAACATTATTGTAAACGACAATGAGGTATATTTTATAGACTACCAGGGCGGCATGCGGGGTGCATTGCAATATGATGCAGCATCGCTGCTGTGGCAGGCAAAAGCTAACCTCACAGACGAATGGAAAAAAGAACTGGTAAACTATTACATAGATGAGATCAGCAGTATGTTATCCGCCGATGTCAACAGGGATATTTTCATTAACCAATACAAAGGTTATGTCCTGATAAGGCTTTTGCAGGTCCTGGGCGCCTATGGTTTCAGGGGATTATTTGAAAGGAAAGCTCACTTCTTAACCAGCATCCCGCTGGCATTGAGCAACCTCAGGTGGTTTGTACACAATAAGAATATTGGCATTGAACTCCCCGAGCTGGAAAGAGTACTCGCCATCATCTGCAGCGATGAGATCATTCAGCGCTTTACGCCGCCGGTTGCCAGTGAAGGAACACCGCTTACCGTTGAGATCAACAGCTTTTCTTACCGCAACGGCATTCCTGCAGATACTTCTGAAAACGGCGGAGGCTTTGTGTTTGACTGCCGCGGCATACTTAACCCGGGCAGGTTTGATGATTATAAAAAATTATCCGGGCTTGATAAACCAACCACAGATTTCCTGGAACAGAAAACCAAGATGAACGAGTTCCTCAACAGTGTGTTTGACCTGGTAGACATTAACGTGGAGAATTACCTTGAGCGCGGCTTTGATCATTTGCAGATAAATTTCGGCTGTACAGGCGGCCAGCATCGCAGCGTGTACGCAGCAGAAAAAACTGCACAGCACCTGGAAAATAAATACAAGATTAAAACGGTGCTAAAACATACCAACCGTGAGAAATGGGTGTGCTAATAATTTGTTTTAATTGAGCCTCATGAAACACAATTAAAATTTAATGAGGGATAATGCCGGAAAACAAACAGTTTACATGAAAGCCATAAGCAAAGTTGCATACCAACCGCGAATGAATAAAAGCTATTCCATGTCACGATTAAAAACAGCCGCAAAGCGGCGAACTAAAATTTATACACATGAAATAGCCATAAAGATTAGGAATGTATACCAACCGGGAATGATAATAAAGAATTAAGGTTTTTGTTATTCCATGTGACAAACACAAAAAATTAATTATACACACATGAAATAGCCATAAGCAAGGTTGCATACCAACCGCGGATGAATAAAGGCTATTCCATGTGACCATAAAGAAAAATAAAAAATATACACATGAAATAACCATAAGCAAAGTTGCATACCAACCGCAAATGAATAAAGGTTATCCATGTGGCCATAAAGAAAAAATTAAAAATAC
>NZ_JAOTPL010000024.1:0-29416 GCF_025631005.1 Haoranjiania flava | reverse complement strand
GATGAATAAAGGCTATTCCATGCGACCATTAAAAACAGCCGCAATCGGCGCACGAAATAAATACATGAAATAGCCATAAAAATTAGGAATCTATACCAACCGGAATGATAATAAAGAATTAAGGTTTTGGTTATTCCATGTGGCAAACAGAAAAAATTAAATATTAACACATGAATGAATTTTGTGAGCCATAGGGTGAGCCAAATTTGAGCCATAAATTTGCTAAACAAGGTTATATATTGTTATAAAAATGGCATTTTGTAATTGGCTACAATGTAAAAGCCGCCAAACGTACTGTTTATGCGGCTTTGACGTGTGATCCGATCAGGATTCGAACCTGAGACCTACTGCTTAGAAGGCAGTTGCTCTATCCAGCTGAGCTATCGGACCTGTTTTAAGGTTTGCAAAAATAAATTTTTAAAAACTATATTCCAAAAAAGTTTTAAAACTGTTATGCTCTTGCAGCTCAATGGCTTTTTACTAACTTTACCGCCAAAATATTACCGATGAGAGCGATACAGATGGTCGACCTGAAAAGCCAGTACCACAAAATAAAACATGAAGTAGATAAGGCAGTAATTGATGTGTTGGAAAGCAGCGCTTTTATTAATGGCCAGCCTGTACATGATTTCTCAGATCAGCTGGCAACTTACCTCGGCGTAAAACATGTAATCCCCTGTGCCAATGGTACAGATGCTTTGCAGATAGCCTTAATGGCGCTTGATCTGCAACCCGGCGATGAAGTGATTACCCCGTCTTTTACGTTTATAGCCACTACGGAAGTTGTTGCCTTGCTGAAGCTGAAACCGGTATTTGTAGATGTAGACAAAGACACTTTCTGCATGAATATGGCATCGGTTGAAAAAGCTATTACGCCTAAAACCAAAGCAATTGTACCGGTACATCTTTACGGCCAGTCGGTGGATATGGAGCCGCTGATGGATTTGGCAAACCGCCATGGCATCTACGTTGTAGAAGACAATGCCCAGGCTATCGGCTGTGATTATACTTTTGCTGACGGAAAGATAGCCAAAGCCGGGACGATCGGGCACATGGGTACTACCTCATTCTTTCCTGCAAAAAACCTGGGTTGCTACGGCGATGGCGGCGCCATGTTTACAAATGACGATATACTGGCCGCTAAACTTAAAAAAATTGCCAACCACGGTTCTGATAAAAGATATTATCATGAAATAGTCGGCTGCAATTCAAGGCTCGATACCATTCAGGCTGCCGTACTGAACATTAAATTAAAACACCTGGATGCCTATGCAAAAGCGCGCAATGAAGTAGCTGCATACTACAACAGCGCATTTGCCGGCAATCGTAAAATCATTACACCCCGGCCTGCACCTTATACCACGCATGTGTTTCACCAGTATACGCTTGTGCTGGAAGGCGTCGACAGATTTGGGTTACAGCAGCATTTGGCACACAAGCAGATTCCTGCTATGGTTTATTACCCGGTGCCGGGGCATCGCCAGGAAATGTTTCAGCAGTTCAACGTAGCGTACGACCTGCCTGTGACTGACTATCTTACAGAGCGCGTCATATCATTGCCGATACATACCGAAATGGATGAAGAGCAATTGAAATATATAACCCGTAGTGTACTGGAATACATTAATTAAACTAAAAAAATATACCGTGAAGCCAACAATTTTAATTACAGGAAGAGACGGCCAGTTAGGCAGCGAATTGCAATTGCTGCATTTTTCCTACCCGCAGTACCGCTGGGTATTTGTTGATAGAGATGAAATGGATCTGAGCAGTAAAGATAGCATTGATGCCGTTTTTGAAGAATATAAGCCTGCATATTTTATTAGTTGCGGAGCGTATACTGCGGTAGATAAAGCAGAGACTGACAGGGATATGGCTGAAAAAATCAACGCTACGGCAGTGGGTATTATTGCAGATAATTGTAAGAATAATGATACGGTTTTAATTCATATTTCTACGGATTATGTCTTTGACGGTAACGGCAAAACACCCTATAAGCCTGATGAACCCACAGATCCGTTGAATTATTACGGATTGACAAAAAGAGACGGCGAGGTGCTGGCTTTTGAAAAGAATCCCAAAACTATCGTGATCCGTACCGCATGGGTCTACAGCAGTTTCGGGGCCAATTTTGTAAAAACAATGCTGAGGTTGATGAGTGAGCGCGAGGAGATCAGCGTAGTCAGTGACCAGGTAGGTACGCCAACGTATGCGAGAGACCTGGCCAAAGCCATTATAAAAATTATTTTAAGCGATAATAAAATATACGGCACCTATCATTTTACCAATGAGGGAATTATTTCCTGGTATGATTTTGCTGAAGAGATAAAAAATATTGCGGGCCTTACCTGCAGGGTAAATGCTATACCTTCCTCACAGTTCCCCACGCCCGCAAAGCGCCCATACTATTCGGTTCTGGATAAAACAAAAATTGTAGAAGACTATGATGTTGTACTGAAAGACTGGAAAGAAAGCCTGCGGAATTGTATGCAGATACTGGCGCCTGTTACGTAAACTTAAAAAAAATCTGAATCCTGCCACAGCTCTTAATCTACCTGGGTGATAAAGTTATTGAACTTCTTTTTAAAGTCTGATCTTACGGCTTCAGGTATATCTTTATAGAACATTACCTTAAAGCCCCTTTCCAGTGTATCTTTGACTGTATCCGGTAATTCTAAATCCCTGCTGTGCGCTACGCCTATTAATTTTTTTTCATGAAATACCAGGATCACGCGTGGCATGGGTGAAGGATCATCTATCCAGTTTTCATAATTAAAATACATGAGGTAGGGATTCAGCACATCATAGTCTTCCATAGCAAAGCTTTTGATGAATGGCCTGAAACCGTCTATATTCCTGTCTTTCAGAGTTCTTATGTATTCAGTCAGCGCGTTCTCAATTACTGAATAGGCATAGATATTATCTTTATGTGTGTAGCCGGTAAGTTCCGCCCAGGCAACTTTCCCGTCAGAAGATTTAGGAGCATAAATATCCGTCATTACTTCGCCCACAACCTTGCCTTCAACAATGATCTTTGCGCCGGCTTTCAGTGTGTCATAGTTTACATCTTTGATATTGCTTTCTGCTGTAATGCCGATGTTGTGCCATCCGTCCCGTGCTTCTGTGGCAGTTACAAGTGTACTGTCATTTAATGTAAAAATGATCTTTCCATTTGCTTTATCGCGGATGTTTGCCGGGCCGTTGATGCGTTCAGCAATAACAGCTGAGCCCTCGTAAATATTTTTTTCAGCTGTGGGCTGTACTTGTGAGCTGTTGATAGGTAAAGTATCATTTTCCTGTTCCTCGTTGTTATGCTGACTGCATCCGGCTGTTAATATTAAAACCAGCATCACGAATTTGTAAAAGTTTTTCATTTCCTCGGTTTTATCGTACTCCTGTTTTTTTCTTAAGAGCTATTAACCTCTCGACAAACTTGCGTACTGGATTTAATTGCTCATGATCTATATCATCGAATGTAATTTTGTGGTAAGCGTTTCCTTTCCTCACCGATATCCAGGTATCGCAGCCATCGGCGCAGACTGCACAGGTATTCAGGGTAATTTTATTGAAAGCTGCCATGTCCAGTGTTGCTACCAGGCCGTTCCAGTCCTCTTTACTGATAGTGGAGTCCTTAACTAGTCCTTTTTCACCGCAACCCGCTTTGTATTCGTAGTGCAGTTTAGGATAAGAAATATATAGCGAATCCGTGCCCGCACACCAGCCGCAGGTAGAACCGATATGTAAAACAATATCTTCACTTTCAGCTGAGTTTTTTACCTGCGAGCACGAAAAGAAAAAAACTGCTGAAATCAGCGTGAACACGAACATTTTTATGCTGTGTGGAGAATATACCATGCTTTTGTTTTATTGTGTTTTTAATGTTTTTGATTTTACTGCTGTTGAAAGTTTCAGCTCAATTACCTATTAGCTAAACCTATTACGTAATCCTTATGCAAAGTGCTACAATTATTATGCAGAAAAATGTTCAGGGGCCGTTCGCAGGTAATCTGCCAGCACTTTCAGCTGGGCATTATGCCCCTTTTTCAACTGTGCTTCCCTGCTAAGCTTTTGCATGTTCCTGTTCACGGATCGCAAAAAGGAAGGGAAAAGTTTTTTAAAGGCAACATCCGGTATATTCAGCCGTTTATTGGTTTCTTTATCAAGCAGGAACCAGTTGCAGCAGATATGCAGGTAGCGAAGCCGTTTCCTTTGATACCTGTATTTATAAATGGTTGATTCAAGGCTTTCATTCAGGAGCGCATGTGCCAGCATCACAGAATCTGCGTCAGCCACGGGTTGTATGCTTGTCCATAAGTAAAATTGCGCGGTTGCATCTTTAGCATTTTCAGGAATATACGCTGCCGGTATGCCCAGCAGGTAGCCGATATATTTCCATAAATGGAAAACGCCTGCTTCTTCTTCTGCAGAAAAGCGTACATTGAGTTTCTTCAATCCCAGCAAAAATGTGAGGCTGAAGCCAATGTAGGTAGCTATCATATCCCAACTGTTGATGGGCTTTCCCCATTCGCGTGTGTCCCAGTCTTGTATCATTTCCTGTATCATCAGTCGCGAGTAGGCGTGTATCACCCTTGTTTTTACACAGGCTGCGTAACCTTTTCCATGTGTATTCAAAGCATCTTGGCGGGTAACGTTTACCCAGAAATCAAGCGTGTCGGTCAGCCGCTTTACTGCACCTTTCTTCAAAGCTTCGGTAAAGATCAAAGGCTTGTTCAGGTAGGCGTAGTTATATCCGCCCATTAAAGTAAAATCGCGTAAAACGATCAATGCATTCAAGCCTGCCCTCCGGCACAGTTCAGCGCCTCGCTCAAGCAAATCGCGGTTGAGCCATGCGGGTTCCTGCTGCATTTGCAGCAACATATGCTTTAACCCGGGCGGAAGGCTGCTTTCCTGCGAAATATTTTCCCCTGCAGCGGCGGTGATCATGCGCATGGCTGCCGGGAATGACATGTTCATCAGGGTTTCACGTGCTGCTGCATCGCCTGCTAAATCAGTGTGGTAATAAAGATGAGCATATTTTTCAAATCCCTCCAAAGAAGGTTGCGCACCGCTGAATGCGATCATTTCTTTACCGTTGCCTTGCTGCCAGAATTTTTTAAAAGCTTCTGTCTGATGAAATTTGGGGCTGAGCTGCATACTGCTGTTTCCACAAATTCCAAACCAAAAACCATAGCCTATTTATATAAACTAATTAAAGCTGATATTCTTGTTTCAAATTTTTATCTTTGCAACTTAAATCTCATTACACACAATTTTAATGTTATATGATTAATCTTACTTTCCCCGATGGTGCGGTACGCAGTTATGACGATGGAGCTTCGGGGCTGGATGTTGCTAAATCTATCAGCGAAGGGCTGATGCGTAAAGTGCTGGCAGTAGAGTTCAACGGCAAAGTGATCGATGCTTTCCAGCCTATCACTGAAGATGGAACCATTAAATTCCTTACCTGGGATGATGAAGGCGGAAAATCTACCTTCTGGCATTCGTCTGCACACCTGATGGCAGAAGCGATCCAGGAGTTTTATCCCGATACCAAGTTTGCCATAGGCCCTCCCATTGCCAATGGCTTCTATTATGATATTGACCTGGGTGATGAGAAAATTACAGATGAAGACCTTGCGAAAATAGAAAAGAAAATGAAGGAGCACGCTTCTAAGAAAGAGCGCTTCTCCAGGAAACAGGTGTCCAAGGCAGATGCTGTGGCATATTTTACCGAAAAAAATGATCCCTATAAATTAGAACTGATCGAAGGGCTGGAAGATGGCAACATTACCTTCTATACCCAGGGAGATTTTACTGATCTCTGCCGCGGTCCGCACATTCCGAACACAGGATACATCAAAGCCATCAGGCTGATGAATATTGCCGGCGCTTACTGGCGCGGTGATGAAAAAAATAAAATGCTTACGCGTATCTACGGCGTTACTTTTCCTTCCAACAAGGAACTGGAAGAGCATCTGGCAATGCTGGAAGAGGCTAAGAAACGCGACCACCGCAAGCTCGGCAAAGAACTGGAGTTATTTGCTTTCAGTGAGAAGGTGGGCGCAGGGCTGCCTTTATGGCTTCCCAAGGGCGCTATGCTGCGCGAAAGGCTGCAACAATTTTTGCAAAAAGCCCAGATCGAAAGCGGCTATCTGCCGGTGATCACTCCGCACATCGGCAACATTAATTTATACAAAACCTCCGGCCACTACGAGAAGTATGGCAAGGATAGTTTCCAGCCGATCAAAACACCGCATGAAGGAGAGGAGTTTTTGCTGAAACCCATGAACTGCCCGCATCACTGCGAGATATACAAAACATCACCTAAGTCTTACAAAGACCTGCCGGTGCGCTATGCAGAGTTTGGTACGGTTTACAGGTACGAGCAGGCAGGAGAGCTGCATGGCCTTACCCGCGTGCGCGGCTTTACCCAAGACGATGCACACCTGTTTTGCCGCCCCGACCAGGTGAAAGAAGAATTTAAAAAAGTGATAGACCTGGTGCTGTATGTGTTTAATTCATTAGGCTTCAGCGATTTTACCGCACAAGTCTCCCTGCGCGATAAAGAAGACAGGAGCAAATATATAGGCGCCGAAGAAAACTGGGATATTGCCGAGAATGCCATCCGCGAGGCGGCTGCAGAAAGAGGTTTAAGAACAGTGGAAGCGTATGGCGAGGCTGCCTTTTACGGTCCTAAGCTGGACTTTATGGTAAAGGATGCCATTGGCAGAAGCTGGCAGTTAGGCACCATACAGGTAGATTACGGCCTGCCTGAAAGGTTTGAACTGGAGTATGTAGACAGTGACAATACCCGCAAGCGCCCCGTGATGATACACCGTGCACCTTTCGGCAGCATGGAACGCTTTGTGGCTGTGCTTTTAGAGCATTGTGGTGGCAAATTGCCGCTCTGGCTGGTACCCACCCAGGTGAAGATATTGCCTATATCCGATAAGTTTATGGACTATGCCAATCAGGTAAAAGATATATTGCATAAACAGGATATCCGCGTAGAAATTGACGACCGCCAGGAAAAGATCGGTAAGAAAATACGCGATACCGAATTGCAGAAGATTCCGTACATGCTCATCGTTGGTGAAAAAGAAATGGAGAGCAATACTGTTGGCGTGCGCAAACAGTCTGTCGGCGACTTGGGCGCTAAACCTGTCGAAGACTTTGCCGCACACATTCAACAGGAAGTTAATGAAAAATTAGCCTGATCGTGAAAATTATTAGCTCTACAGCTAATATTTAAAATTATTAGCGATTTTGCTAATAATCCGGATTATTAGTGATTTTGCTTATATTCGTGTTATGATAGCAGTAATCAGCGGCGATATTATTAATTCCGAAAGAGCTTCATCAGCAGTGTTGATGAAGACACTAAAAGATTTCTTCAAAGGCTTCGGTAAATCTCCCGGAGACTGGGAAATATACCGTGGCGACCAGTTCCAGCTGGCGCTGAAAGATGGGGAAGCGGCTTTCGTTGCAAGCATTCACCTGAAATCTGTAGTAAAAAAACTGGACAATGTAGATGTGCGCATAGCCATCGGGCTGGGGGAGAAGAGTTATCATGCCCGCAAGATCACGGAGGCTAATGGCTCTGCCTTTGTACATTCAGGCAGGAAATTAGATGCGCTGAAAGCCGAGAATGTTAACCTGGCGATACAATCTGACTTTGCAGAATTTGATGCGGAAATGAACCTGTTCTTTAAATTTGCTTCCACGTTCATGGATGAATGGTCTGCCGTTTCCTGCGAAATTGTAAGTACATTGCTGGAGCATAGCGAAAGAACACAACTGGAAATAGCAGAGATTTTAAACATCAATCAATCTGCAGTAAGCCAGCGGCGAAAACGTGCTAACTTTGATCTGTTGATGGAGCTGAACCAACATTATATTCACCGGGTAAAACAACTGCCTGCATGATCTTACTGCTCAAACTACTATTGGCCCACCTGATCGGTGACTTCTTTTTGCAGCCTGATAAATGGGTTACAGAGAAAGAGCAGCATAAGCATAAAAGCACAAAGCTCTATCTTCATGTACTTATACATTTTTTACTGATCATGCTGTTTGTATGGGATCTTTCGTTTATTCCCATGGCAGCAGGGATCAGTGTTTTGCATGGCGTTACCGATTTTTTAAAGTTGCGTTATCAGAAAAAAGAAAACCGGAGGCTGTATTTTTTCCTGGATCAGTTCATACATGTTTTAGTGCTGATATGTGCTGTTATCATCCGGGAGAAAGTGGTTATAAGCGAGGTTGACCTGTTGAACAAACATACACTATTGATCGTTACGGGCTTTGTCTTTTTAAGCAACCCGGCATCCATTATCGTGCGCACTTTTATTTCCAAATGGACAGATTTTACATTGATAAAATCAGAGGAACTGCAGACAAGGTCGCTGCAAAATGCAGGAAAAATTATTGGTATTCTTGAAAGGTTCCTGGTGTTTGGGCTGATCCTTACGAATCACTGGGAAGGTGTGGGTTTTCTGATTACAGCGAAGTCTGTATTCCGTTTCAGTGACCTGAAACAGGCGCAGGACAGGAAGCTTACCGAATACATACTCATCGGCACACTGTTTAGCTTCGGCATGGCCATTGCAACGGCGATACTGGTAGATTATTTAAGCGGTATTTAATTCCTTTTATAGAATAAGCCTGGTTGGATTGCTGAGAAGTAATCTTAAAACTTTCATGCTGCGCGAGCACTTGAGCGTAAAGTATCAAGAAAAAAGTTGGAGAAAGAACTACGACCTTGTTTAAACTCCTGGCACAAGTGGACACTTGCGCCAGCTTCGGAGAAAGAAATTCGTGGCAATGACGCTGCGAATAACGGAAGCGTAAAGTATCAAGAAAAAGTTTAGAGAAAAGAACTACGACCTTGTTTAAACTCCTGGCACAAGTGGACACTTGCGCCAGCTTCGGAGAAAGAAATTCGTGGCGATGACGCCAAGAATAACAGAAGGGTAAAGTATCAAGAAAAAAGTTAGAGAAAAGAACTAAGACCTTGTCTAAACTCCTGGCACAAGTGGACACTTGCGCCAGCTTCGAAGAAAGAAATTTGTGGCAATAACACTACGAATAACGGAGGCGTAAGTATCAAGAAAAAGTTTATAGAAAAGAACTACGACCTTGTTTAGGCTCCTGGCACAAGTGGACACTTGCGCCAGCTTCGGAGAAAGAAATTTGTGGCAATGACGCTGCGAATAACAGAGGCGTAAAGTATCAAGAAAAAAGTTAGAGAAAGAACTACGACCTTGTTTAAACTCCTGGCACAAGTGGACACTTGCGCCAGCTTCGGAAAAAGAAATTCGTGGCAATAACGCTACGAATAACGGAGGCGTAAGTATCAAGAAAAAGTTTATAGAAAAGAACTACGACCTTGTCTAAAATCCTGGCACAAGTGGACACTTGCGCCAGCTTCGGAACACTGGCATGAGGTGCTCGCTTGTAAATTTGGAGCATTACCCGTTAATTTTTTCTTTTGCCCATTGCAGCACTATGGCAAGTTGTTCCTCGGCATTGAGTTCAGAATTATCTAAAACCACCGCATCTTCAGCCTGGCGCAGCGGGCTTATTTTACGGGTAGTATCCAGGTGGTCTCGGTTTTCTATATTCCGGATCACATCGTTAAGATTGGCGTAGCCGGTTTTTTGTTTCAGCTCATCGTAGCGTCTTTTTACCCGTATATTTTTATCGGCGGTCATAAACACTTTCAGTTCTGCTTTAGGGAAAACAGTTGTGCCGATATCTCTGCCGTCCATTACAATGCCTTTTGAGCGGCCCATTTTACGCTGCATTTCCACTGCAAAATCTCTTACTTTCTCCAGGGCAGCAACCTTGCTTACAGCGTTGCTCACATTCATTTTCCGGATCTCATTTTCTACATTCACACCATTGAGGTGGATATGAGAAGAACCGGAAACAGGATCGTACTGAAATTTCAGATTGATATTCCTTAAAGCTTTTTCCAGTTCATGGTCGTCAAATATGTCTATCTGGTTGTTGAGAAAATAAAGCGTTATAGCGCGGTACATGGCTCCGCTATCAATGAAAATATAATTCAGCTCTTGGGCTAAGGCTCGTGCTAAAGTGCTTTTACCGCAGGAAGAATAGCCATCAACCGTAATTATTATATTTTTCATTAATGTATATTGTAGTGAGGTAAAGATAGTACATTTTAAAATTAAATAAAACTTTTTAGAATCGTAACAATGCTTAATTTTAACTAATAAACGTTGAATTGATCAATCGGGATATGATAATATACATACGAATTTTATTTTGGCAGAATTGAAACATTAAATATTCCATACCCGATAATTACCGGGAGCAATTAAAAACATAAAAAACATATGGCTGACATGAAGCATAATCCAATTTTAACTAAGGATTATTTATACGTAATTCTATCCGGCCATTGAAAACATAAAAATATATACGGATGAAATGAAGCATCATCTAATTCCAATTAAGGAGTATTAATGCGTAATTCCATCCGGCCATTAAAAACATAAAATATAAACGGATGAAACATTTATTTACATTTTTTATTCTACTCTCATTTTTTACGGTTGATGCCAATGCGCAGAAAAAACCCAGGCTGAGCCCTATGGATAGTGTATCTACGGAGATCCGTGGCGGAAAAACCATAAAGATTGTCTATAGCCGCCCCACGTTGCGCGAGCGTGCACTGAAAGACATCATTACTTTTGGCGAGGTCTGGCGCACAGGAGCTAATGAAGCTACAACGTTTGAGACTGATAGTGATTTGACAATCGAGGGCAAAAGGTTGCCGGCCGGTAAATATAGCTTGTATACCATCCCCGCCAAAACACAAACCACTGTGATATTCAATAAGAACTGGGATCAGTGGGGTACAAAGTATGATGAGGATTTTGATGCACTACGCATAAAAGTACCTACCAGGCAAGCCAAAAGATCTACGGAGCAGCTCACCATTGATATCAGGAAAAACGGCACGGTAAGCATTGACTGGGAGAAAATGCAGATTAATTTTAAAGTAAAATAATTAACGGAGAGAGATTTCTATAGCAAGACTGTTGCTGTTTGTTGCGCAACGGTCTTTTTTTATAGCATTGCTGCTGTAATAATATAGTCAAAAACAAGCAGGGCAATACAATTCAGCGAAACCGTGAAAGTGCAGCGTTTGCTGAGCTCTACGGTGCTGCCGTAAAAAGTATATCCGAAGAAGCAGGAAATGCTTGAAATAACAAAAGAGAAAACCATGATCTTGATAATGGCTACCCAAAGCGTAAACGGCTTAAAATCTATGATCAGGCCGGTAACAAAGTCGTTGGGCGACAAAGCTGTGGTCATCAGCGAAATAACATAACCGCCCACCATACTAAGCGTGATGGAATAAATGATAAGTGCAGGAACCGTAACCAGTGTAGCCAGGATTTTCGGCGTAATAAGGTAGGAATAAGTATTTACACCCATTACTTTCAAGGCATCAATCTGTTCATAGATACGCATGTATCCCAGCTCTGAAGTGATTTTAAAACCTACCACACACGCAATGATGGCGCCTACACCGCTTGGCGCCAGTTCCAGCATTACGGTATCGCGTACTATTGTAGCAATGATAGACCTGGGTACCATAGGCATCTCCAGCATATAAGCAGCCTGGAGGGTCATAACCATTCCGATGAAAAAAGAGATAATAAAAACAATAGGTACAGATTCCACCCCAATGATCTTGCACTGCTTCATGAATTCTTTCCAGAACATTTTTATATTGTCGGGGCGGGAAATTGTTTTGCGCAAGAGCATAACATAATCACCGAACTCATGAAAAAGGTCGAAGCCGAATTTGCGTATAGTTGATCTGTTGATCAAAGGATTGGTTTGTTTTTAAAAGTAAATATAGAGATTTCAACCAAAACTATTCATGTTCGTCTCCACATATTTTAAAAATACATCCCTGCAGGGTATCATCTACTTTTAGCTGGCAGGCAAGGCGGCTGTTGCTTTCAGAGTCCATCAGCGTATCGAGCATCTGGCCTTCGGCATCGCCTACTTCCGGCAGATTTTCTCCGCCACCCAAAAGCTTTACATGGCATGTGGCGCATAATGCTATGCCGCCGCAGGTAGCCAGTATATTATATTCAAATGCTTTTAAAGTTTCCATCAGGTTCAGGCCCATATCTTCTGGCACTTCTACTTCCTGGCGGCTTCCGTCTCTGTCTTCAACTGTAAACTTTACCATCTTATTTTTAATTCTTTAAAAAGCATTCACTCCGTTAACGGTAGTATATTTAAAACTCAATTTCTGATCGGGGTACACAAATTTAAAGGCGCTCTGGCACATCAGCGCAGCCTCATGGAAGCCGCACAGGATCAGTTTTAGTTTGCCCGGATAGGTATTGATATCGCCTACGGCAAAAATGCCGGGCACGTTGGTGGAATAATCAAAAGTGTCTACCTCAATAGCTGTTCTGTCTATTTCCAGGTTCCAGTCGGCTATGGGGCCAAGTTTAGGCGTAAGCCCGAACAAAGGTATCAGGTAGTCGGCTTTGATGCTTTCCGATGCACCATGACCGTTAACATAGATTACTTCTTCCAGGTGTGCATCGCCTTTAACCGCAGAAAGATTGGATTTTAGTATCAGGTCTATTTTACCGGCTTTTGCCATTTCAAAAACTTTTTCAGCAGAATCGGGAGCGCCGCGGAAGGTTTCACCTCTGTGTATCAAGGTCACCCTGTTGGCAATATTTGCCAGGTAAATAGTCCAGTCAAGTGCAGAATCGCCGCCGCCGGCCAGTACTACGTTCTTTCCCCTGTAAGATTCGGGTGTTTTTACAAAGTAAGCCACACCTTTACCGTTTTCAAATTCTTCCAGCCTGTCTATGGCGGGTTTTCTGGGTTCAAATACACCGAGGCCGCCTGCTATCACTACTACTTTTGATTGTATTTCAGTGCCTTCATTGGTAACCATGCGAAAGCTTCCATCGTCTTTTTTTTCCAGCACTTCCACTCTTTCTCCTAAGGTAAATGTTGGTGCAAAAGGTTCAATCTGCTTCATCAGATTATCTACCAGTTCCTGTGCATTGATGGTAGGGTAACCGGGAATATCATAAATGGGTTTTTGAGGATAAATCTCTGAAAGTTGACCGCCAACCTGCGGAAGGTAATCGACCAAATGGCATCTCATTTTTAAAAGTCCTGCTTCAAACACGGTAAACAAGCCCACCGGACCGGCGCCGATAATACAAATATCTGTTGTAATCATTATTTTAAATTTCGCCTGCAAATATAAACCGAAATAATGAAATACATCCATTGACATTTCTGAAAACTGTCATTTTTTCCTAAATAATTGCTGTGGCTTTATATTTGTCCTCATACTTCAACAAACAGCCTGGAGATCAGTCAATAACGGTAAAAATTAATATTTTAAGACATTTACGGGAGATTTTCATCAGAAAAACAGTTGACAGATAATAAAAGCTGAAACAACAATAAAAAACACTGAATATGAAACATAAAAAACACGCTAATAATATGGAAGAAATGGCAGAGAACACTGAAAAAGTTGACAAAACTGCAAATGAGCATCAGCCTGCATCCGGGAATGAAAATGTTGATGACAACAGTGCTGAAAGCAGCGGCGATGTGAATGAAGGAAATGATGTGCTCATAGACGAGTTGCAAACTGAAATCAATGACCAGAAAAACAAGTATGTGCGCCTGATGGCGGAATTTGAAAATTATAAAAGAAGAACCAACCAGGAAAAGCTGGACATTATCCAGACAGCCGGCAAAGATATTTTAATATCCATGCTTGAAATACTGGACGACATGGACAGGGCTGAGAAACAAATTGAACAGGACACCGATCTTGACCATGTGAAAGAAGGCGTGATGCTGATATTCAACAAATTCAGGAACATGATGGCTGCTAAAGGTGTGAAATCCATTGATACGCTTAATGCTGATTTCGATACAGAAATGCATGAAGCCATTGCCAATGTACCTGCACCTTCTCCGGAAATGACCGGAAAAATTATTGATGAAGTGCAGAAAGGTTACACATTGAACGATAAAATCATTCGCTTCCCGAAAGTGGTTGTTGGCAATTAAAATTAGTGCTGAAAGAAAAATAAAATGAGCAAAAGAGATTACTACGATATATTAAGTGTATCCAAATCTGCCACAGCGGACGAGATAAAAAAAGCTTACCGTAAGGTTGCCATGAAATATCATCCCGACAGGAACCCGGGCGATAAGGAAGCAGAAAACAAATTTAAGGAAGCTGCAGAAGCATACGAAATATTGAGCGACGAAAATAAGCGTGCTAAATACGACCGCTACGGCCACCAGGCTTTCGGGCCTGGCACAGAAGGCTTTGGCGCCGGAGGTATGAATATGGATGATATATTCAGCCATTTCGGTGATATTTTCGGCGGTGGCGGCTTCGGGGATTTCTTCGGTGGAGGCGGGTATACCAGCCGCCAGCGTGGCAGAGGCACACGAGGCAACAACCTGCGCGTAAAGATAAAACTTACTTATGAAGAGATTGCCAACGGAGTTACCAAAAGCATCAAGGTAAAAAAATATGTAGCCTGTAATACCTGCAACGGTTCAGGCGCTAAAGACAAGGGCAGCATACAGGAGTGCCGTACCTGCCATGGCTCCGGCCAGGTGAGGCAGGTGACCAATACTTTCCTGGGGCAAATGCAAACCGTAACCACTTGCCCTACATGTAACGGCGAAGGATCTACCATCACAGCAAGCTGCCATTCCTGCAAAGGGGAAGGCAGGGTCTATGGTGATGAAACCATAGAAATAAAAGTTCCCGCAGGCGTTCAGGAAGGCATGCAACTGAGTATGTCCGGCAAAGGCAATGCCGGGGAGCGCGGCGGCACAAGCGGCGACCTCATTATTCTTATTGAAGAAGAAAAGCATGCTGAATTGCAGCGCGATGGTATGAACGTAGGCTATGAATTGCACATATCTTTCCCCGAAGCTGTATTCGGCACCAGCATTGAGGTGCCAACGATTGACGGCAGGGCCAAAATAAAAATCCCGCCCGGAACGCAGAGCGGAAAAATATTCCGCCTGAAGGGCAAAGGCTTCCCGGATATAAACAGTTACGGCAGAGGAGACCAGCTGGTGCATGTAAATATCTGGACGCCACAGCATGTTTCAGAAGAGGAAAGAGATGCTCTGGAAAGAATGATGGACAGCGACAATTTTAAGCCTCATCCCGGGAAAACAGAGAAAAACTTTTTTGATAAAATAAAAGATATTTTCAGTTAACCGTTTCGCCGCAACGCCTGTTGCCGGCAAAAATAATCTCTTACAGAAAGCAAAAGATGCATGTGTAACCATATGTTTCTTTTGCTTTTTTTGTTTCATTTCCAGTAGGTTTACTGAGCATAATTCGTTATTTTTGAGAAAACGCCTGACTTTGTATGAGTACTGATGTTTGGAAAGAAAATGATCCGTATGCCGCTAAATGGAAGTCCAAACTTGTGCTGTTTTTTATAGTTGTTTTTGCTTCGCTGGTTATCCTCAATTTCTTTATGCCGGAAGATTTTCCGGACAACAATTACAACGTGATGCTGCTGGTATTGCTGGCCATCGGTTTTTGGGTAGCTGATGTATTCCCGCCGTTTGCCGTCAGTATGTTTGTGATAGGTTATTCGGTTTATTTTCTCGACGAATTTTCACTTATGAGCGGTGTGTCGGAAGACTGGCAAAGCTATACTTCCACGTGGGCGAGCCCTGTGATCTGGATCATGATGGGCGGCTTCTTTGTTTCTTTAGGCATCAACCTTACCGGGCTTGATAAGCGTATAGCCAACTTTTCCATTAAGCTGTTTGGTACAAAACCGCGCATCTTCCTGTTGGGAGTCATGCTGCTCACTGTTTTCTTTTCCATCGCTATCTCTAACACAGCTACAGCCGCGCTGATGATCGCAGTGATTACGCCACTGCTGCAGAGGCTGGGCAAGCACGAGCCCTTTAACAGGAGCCTGGTGCTGGGCGTGGCATTTGCAGCCAGTTTCGGCGGGTTGACAACCATTCCGGGCAGCCCCGTTAATGCTATTGCTGCGGATGCAGCCTCTGCACAGGGCCGGCATATATCCTATATGGACTGGTTCGGCATCGGTATGCCGCTGTGCCTGTTTTTTACGCTTGCAGCCTGGCTGATTTTGTCTTACGTTTTCAAGCCGGAAGTATCTTCTATACCCAAGGTCAAAAGCAACTATGAAATATCGCAGCTTTCGCGCAAAGAATGGATCGTGATCATTACGCTGCTTATTACTATTTCTTTATGGCTTACCACATCTATCACTAAAATACCAGTTGCAGCCGTATCCTTTCTGCCGATGATGATCCTTTCAATCTCGGGTATAATTCAGCAGCAACATATACGGCTGATATCGTGGGATACGCTGTTGCTGGTGGCGGGCGGGTTAACGCTTGGCATGGCTGCTTCCAACACGGGTCTTCTGGACTATGCATCCTCCAAGATCAGCCTGCCTGAAAATAAAATGTCTGCGCTTATTTTCATGGGTTACATTACTGTAATGTTGTCGAACTTTATGAGTAGTACGGCTACTGCAAGCATCCTTATTCCACTGGTAAATACACTGATCCCCAACGATGTAATACTCGTATCCATGGTCACAGCCATGTGTTGTTCGCTAGGCATCTTGCTGCCCATCAGTACACCTCCTAATGCTATAGCTCTATCCACAGGCTACATTAAGCAGCAACACTTTTCTTTTGTGGCATTATTCGCCATCCTTGCAGGCCCTCCCGTTATTTGCTACTCACTGGTTTGGTGGCTGGGTAGTGGCTGATAATCAGCGTGTTATTTTAAAAAAATATTTTTTCTTTTAATTTTTTAATTATATTTGTTATGTGAAGGGTGAAGTGATTTTCTTAAACTATTATACATATGCAACTCTCCTAAGAATTCCGGCTCCCGGCCGAATTTTTAAAACGGACACATGTGGCCATAGCGAAAAAACAGATAGAAAACCATTAAGATGACGGTTCTTAGGCTAAGCCGTTATTGAGTTAAAAACCTAAGATTTTTGAGTATTACATTTGACAAATGAAAATAGCCGCCAAGCAGCGCACAAACAAGCACTCATGAAAATCTACAATTCCCTTGACCCCATGCAGCAGGCATATTGTTTCATTACGCTTATAAGTGCCGGACTGATACTTATCAAACTCATTGCTTATCTGCTGAAATATAGGCCTATCAACGATTTTGATTCCTATTTTCATTTCAATGACCACCCTGAAACGCAGGAGCCTGAAGGGATTATCAGCATTAAAAACCTGGTGAACTTTATGCTGGTATTCGGCATTACAGGCCTTGGTGCCAGCTTTGTACTCGCAAACAGGTTTATTGTACTGCTTTTTTCTATCGCTGCAGGCTTTATTATTTTGTTTCTTTATCACAAACTGGTGCGCAAAAAAATATAAATTGCTTTTAAAGTTTTTAGCCGTAATTTGTTGTTTAATTTTTTGGCATGTTTATCAATCTTATAGTAGCTGTATCTGAAAATATGGCAATCGGCAAGAACAACCAGATGCTGTGGCATTTACCGGAAGACTTCCGTTATTTTAAAAATGTTACCTACGGTATGCCCGTGCTCATGGGCAGAAGAACTTTTGGTTCACTCAACAATAAACCTTTGCCCGGCAGGATCAACATAGTGCTTTCGCGGCAGAAAGATTTGAAAGCAGAAGGCGCCGTACTGGTAGATAAAATAGACAAAGCTCTGTTCATTGCCAAAGAGCACGATTACAACCAGCTTTTCGTGGTCGGCGGCGGCGACCTCTACAGGCAAATACTGCCAAAGGCACACAGGCTCTATATTACAAGGGTTAAAGCACATTTCCCCGAAGCAGATACTTTCTTTCCTTCCTTTAATGAAAAAGATTTTAAACTGGTTTCTGAACAAAAACACCATGCCGATGAAAAGCATGCATACGATTACAGTTTTGAAGTGTGGGAAAGAAAATAACGGATGCTCATCCGCTGATTTTCAGCCTATATTAAATCAGCCCATAGAAATAGCCGAAATTATTCTTACTTTTGCGGCTCAAAAATCTATAAGTAATGGCATTACAGGCAGGTATTGTGGGTCTTCCCAATGTAGGTAAATCAACACTTTTCAATGCATTGAGCAATGCTAAGGCGCAGGCAGCAAATTTTCCGTTTTGCACAATAGAGCCGAACGTGGGCGTGATCACCGTGCCAGATCAGCGTTTATTTGAACTGGAAAAACTGGTGAAGCCAAACAGGGTAGTACCTACAACCGTTGAAATTGTAGATATTGCAGGCCTTGTAAAAGGCGCCAGTAAAGGGGAGGGTTTGGGCAACCAGTTCCTGGGCAACATCCGTGCTACAGATGCTATCATCCACGTGGTGCGCTGTTTTGAAGATGATAATGTAATACACGTAGACGGCAATGTAAACCCCGTACGCGACAAAGAAATCATTGATACAGAACTGCAGTTGAAAGACCTGGATACCGTAGAGAAAAATATTTCCAAGCTGGAGAAGCAAAGCAAAGGTGGCGGAGACAAAGAAGCAGCACGCGGCCTGGAGATTGTAAAACAGTTAAAAGACCACCTGGAACAGGGGAAAAACGCCCGCTCTTTTGACATTATAGATGAAGAGAAAGAAAAGTTTATAGATACCATGTTCCTGCTTACGTCTAAACCGGTGATCTATGTGTGCAATGTAGATGAAAAATCCGTGATCTCCGGGAACCAGCATACACAGGCTTTACTGGATGCTGTTGAGAATGAAAAAGCAGAAGTGCTGCTCATCAGCGCTGCCATTGAAAGCGAGATTGCCGCTATGGACAGCTATGAAGACAGGCAGCTTTTCCTGGAAGATATGGGCCTGCATGAAAGCGGCGTTGCGAGGCTGATCACTGCAACTTACAAACTGCTGAACCTTGCCACTTACTTTACTGCCGGTGTGCAGGAAGTACGTGCCTGGACCATCACCAAAGGGGATACCGCCCCACAAGCTGCCGGGGTGATACACACTGATTTTGAGAAAGGGTTTATCCGCGCGGAAGTGATCAAGTATGAAGACTTCATTAAATACAAGTCAGAAGCGGCCTGCAGGGAAAACGGCAAACTTTCCGTACAGGGCAAGGCTTACGTGGTAGAAGATGGCGACATCATGCACTTCCTGTTCAATGTATAGTTACCCCGTAAATATTTCACTCAGCAATTCATAAGACCGCAGCCTTGCTGCATGATCGTAAATGTGCGCGGTAAACATTACCTCATCAACTCCTGATCTTTTTATAAAAGTATCAAGCTGGGATTGTACCGAGCTTTTGTCCCCGATGAAAGTCATACTAAGCATCTGGGCGATTACGGTTTTCTCATATTCATTCAACACCTCATTAATATTTGCTACGGGCGGCATCAGCGGTACAGGCCTTCCTGAAATTACTCCTCTGAACATCAGGAATGCAGAGGAAGCAATGAACTCCGCCTCTTGTTGTGTGTCTGCAACTGCAGCGTTTACACAAGCTATTACATAAGGCTCCTGTAATTGTTTGGAAGGCTTGAACTCATTCCTGTAAATGTCAATTGCGGCTTCGAACTGGCGTGGTGCAAAGTGTGCAGCGAAAGCATAAGGCAGGCCCAGCTTAGCCGCAAGATGGGCGCTGTCTGTGCTGGAGCCTAAGATGTAAACAGGAACTTCTAAACCCTCGCCGGGTATGGCTCTCACGGCTTTAGTGACATCTTTAGGTGCAAAATAATGTTGCAGTTCTTCTATGTTATCTTTAAAGCTCAGGATAGCGGCTTCTTCCCTGCGCAAAGCTCTTGCAGTAATGCGGTCTGTACCTGGCGCCCTGCCCAAGCCAAGGTCTATTCTGCCGGGATACAATGTTTCCAGTGTTCCGAATTGTTCGGCAACAATTAGTGGCACATGATTGGGCAGCATAATGCCTCCAGAACCTACACGTATTTTTTTTGTACCGCCTGCAATATAACCGATCAGCACTACAGTAGCCGAACTTGCTATGGAGGATGCATTGTGGTGTTCTGCCAGCCAGAAGCGCGTATAGCCCAGCTTCTCAGCATGTTGTGCCAGTTCCAGTGCATTCTTTAAGGATGTGGCAGCCGATCCGTTTTCGGTAATTACCGCCAATTCAAGGATTGAAAATTTTGTATTTTCCATCCTCTGAAATTAGTGCATTACTGTTAATAAAAAAGGTTAATTTTATCGGAAATAATATCTGTAAATGGTTACCATCATGCACTTTCAGCATCCTAATGAAACAGTTGTAGTAAAACATCTGTTGGAGCTGGAAGGTATTCCCTGTTTTTTAAAAGATGAAGCTATGACACAGGTCATGCCTTTCTATACGTTTGCATCTGGTGGCGTGCAGTTACAGGTGCGCAAAGAAGATATTACGAAAGCTGTGGAGGCTTTGAAAAACGGCGGCTTTATTAAAGAAGCGTATGAGACATTGCCGCTTGCTGAATGGATTGACAACTATGCACAGGGATTGCCTGTGGTAAGAACATTACCCAAGCGCAAAAGAATCATCATAGCTGCCATCTGCCTGGCCTTTATGATCCTCATTGCTTTGATTTTCATATAGGCCTCATGTGATCTGCCCATAATATGCACATGTAGTTTTTTAATTTATTTCCCGGTAATCAGGAAAACCAAAAATTGTAATGCCGGATGATTATGCTGCTTTATATAAAAAAATAAGCCCCCGTGAAGACAGGGGCCGCAACCAAAACTAACTGCTTATGAGAAAAAATTTATAATAAGGTGTTTTTTATCCCTTTATTGCTTAGCAAAAGTATATAGAATTTCAATAGGAAAAATATGATTTTAATCAGTTGATTACTTGCTTAAACGCATACTTCTCTCTTTGTACAATGTACGGAAATAAGGATCGCGCAGATCCTTGATGAAACGTATGGCTTCTCCGGTGCTTTTCATTTCAGGGCCGAGTTCCTTGTTTACATTCGGAAATTTTTCAAAACTGAATACCGGCTCTTTAATGGCATACCCAGTAAGTTTTTTATCAATTTTAAAGTCTTTTAATTTGGCCTCTTCCAGCATGATTTTCGTAGCAATGTTCAGGAAAGGTACGCCATAAGCTTTTGCTATGAAGGGTGTGGTGCGGCTGGCGCGGGGGTTTGCTTCAATTACAAATACATTCCCGTCTTTAATGGCAAACTGGATATTTATAAGCCCTTTGATATTTAATGCACGTGCAATTTTTTCTGCGTAAAGCTCCATGGTGGTCACTTCCATGGGAGAGAGGTTAAATGCGGGCAGTACGGCATTGCTGTCGCCGCTGTGGATACCTGCCGGTTCAATGTGTTCCATTACGCCCATTACCATAAAATCATCGCCGTCAAAAATAGCGTCTATTTCTGCTTCCTGGCACCTGTCTAAGAAATGGTCGATAAGGATATTATTATCCGGAATGTGTTTTAGTAAATTTACAACTGCGCTTTCCAGTTCTTCATCATTGATCACTATGCGCATTCTCTGTCCGCCAAGCACGTAGCTGGGGCGCACCAGCACCGGGTAACCAACCTGGTTGGCTACTTCAATAGCTTCATCTGCTGTAAATGCGGTGCCATACTCGGGGTAGGGAATATTAAGCTCTTTCAAGAGGCCGCTGAACCTGCCCCTGTCTTCGGCAATATCCATATTATCAAAAGATGTCCCGATGATCCTGATGCCTCTCTCATGTAATTTTTTAGCGAGTTTCAAAGCTGTCTGGCCGCCAAGCTGCACAATCACGCCTTCCGGTTTTTCAAGTTCTATGATATCCCATAAATGTTCCCAGAATACCGGCTCAAAGTATAGTTTATCAGCCACATCAAAATCTGTAGAGACTGTTTCGGGATTACAGTTGATCATGATGGCTTCATAGCCACACTCTTTTATAGCCAGCAGGCCGTGTACACAACAATAGTCAAACTCAATGCCCTGGCCTATCCTGTTGGGGCCGCTGCCTAAAACAATTATTTTCTTTTTAGAAGAGGGTACAGACTCGTTGGAGATGATGTTAATATTGCTCATTTTCAAATTTGGTTGCGCAAATTTACTTTAAAAAATCTTTTTTACACGAGGCCCTTGCAAATATCTTTTACGATACCGGGCCCCTGGTAAATAAAGCCGGTGTAAACCTGTATCAGCGCCGCTCCGGCATTTAATTTCTCTCTGGCATCATCAGCGGTGAAAATGCCGCCGCTGGCAATGAGGGGTACAGTATTGGAAAGGCTATTGCGTAAATATTTTAAGACTGCTGTAGACCTGGCTTTCACCGGCTTTCCGCTTAAGCCGCCTGCGCCGATCTTATCGATTGCTGCTTTAGGCGTCACCAGGTTTTCGCGAGAGATGGTAGTGTTTGTAGCTACCAGCCCGTCTAACTGCAGGTCGCCTGTCAGCTGCACTATATCGTCTAACTGCTCATTGGTAAGGTCGGGCGCAATTTTCAGCAGCAAAGGTTTAGGTTGGCTTTTTTGCAGGTTTACATTTTTTAATTCAGTAAAAATTTTAGCCAGGCTGTCTTTCTCCTGCAAAGCCCGGAGGCCGGGCGTGTTGGGCGAGCTTACGTTTACCACGAAATAATCTACTACATCAAAAAGCTGTTGGAAGCAGAAAACATAATCTTTCCAGGCATCTGCATTTTCTGTAACCTTGTTTTTGCCAATGTTGCCGCCGACAATCAAGCCGGTTTTTTTGCTGTTGTTACGCCACAGCTCCAGGCGTGTGCGTATGATCTCCGCGCCGTGATTGTTAAAGCCCATACGGTTGATCAGGGCTTTGTCCTGCGGCAGGCGGAAAGAACGGGGCCGGTCATTGCCGGGTTGTCCTTTGGGAGTAACAGTGCCTATCTCCACATGGCTGAACCCCAATGCCTGCAAGGATTCCAGGTACATGGCGTTCTTATCGAAACCGGCTGCAAGGCCCACGGGATTTTTAAATTTTAATCCGAATACTTCTTTTTCCAGAGAAGGATGAGTGAAATTAAAACGGTTGGCCAGTATTTTTTTGCCCAGTGCAGTTGCATGAATTTTTTCCAGGCTTTTCATGGAAAAGTTGTGTGCCTCTTCGGGCGGCAACATAAACATACAACTACGCAGAAAAGGATATAGCATGCGGTAGATTATTCAACAATTTGTACAGGTGATGTAGGTTCGTGATCGTCGTTTCTTTTGTGCAGGTAATGAATCGTCTTGCCTGCAAGATCCCTGAATGCCGCTTTGGTGATTTCATCGTCGCCTGCTACAACAGGCACGCCTTTGTCGCCGCCTTCGCGTATAGCCTGTACAATGGGTATCTGCCCCAGCAGGTTTACATCGTATTCGCTTGCCAGGTTTTTGCCGCCGTCTTTTCCGAATATATAATATTTGTTGTCCGGTAATTCTGCCGGCGTGAAATAAGCCATATTTTCTACAATACCCAGTATAGGCACGTTAACCTGTGCCTGGCCAAACATGGCTATGCCTTTCTTGGCATCTGCCAGCGCCACATCCTGCGGGGTAGTTACAATGACTACACCTGTCAGCGGGATGGTCTGCAACAGCGTAAGGTGTATATCTCCTGTGCCGGGTGGCATGTCTATCACCAGTATATCCAGTTCGCCCCATTCCACATCGGTTACAAACTGTTTAATGGCGCTGCTGGCCATTGGCCCGCGCCAAACCACAGCCTGCTTCTCATCAACCAGGAAGCCGATGCTCATAATTTTAAGCCCGTATTTTTCTATGGGAATGATCTTGCCTTTGCCACTCTCATCTTCTTTCATCATCGGCCTTTCACCTCTTAATCCAAACATCATCGGCATACTTGGCCCGTAGATATCTGCATCCATCAACCCAATCGTGGCGCCGCTTGCAGACAAGGCCAGTGCCAGGTTAGCAGCCACAGTGCTTTTGCCTACGCCACCTTTACCACTCACTACGGCAATAATATTTTTTACGCCAGGGAGGGGGTTTGCACTTGATGGCGCAGGCGCTTTCTTAGCCATGGTAGGCCTGAAAGTGACGTTTACCTGTGCATCTTTATCTACGTGTTTCAGGATTGCCTCCTCGCAGGCTGCATTCAGCCTGCCTTTTGTTTCAGCATCGGGAGCGCCGATCTCTATTATAAAAAAAACATTCTTATTGTGGATATGAATGTCTTTGACCATGCGTTCGCTAATAATATCTTTACCGGTTGCGGGATTGATTACTGTCTGAAGGGCCTGTAATATTTCACTCTCTGTCATTTCTTCGAATTGTTAAATTAATCGGATATTTGCAAAAATAACAATTGCTAAGGTATCTAATAGTTATTTTAAAGTAATTTTATTGTTGATCCTTAACATCCAGACTTAGTGAAGCATTTATTTCAGCATATATTTGTGTTTTGTGCAATGGTTTTGATTTGCAGTTACACTTACGCCCAGAAAAAAGATATCCAGTCGCTAAATAAAGAAGTAGTGCAACTGTACGGGGTGCTAACTACTGAGCAAAACCAGCCTTTGCCGCAGGCGAGCGTATTTGTAGAAGGAACAAAAAGAGGTACACTTACCAATGAGAGAGGTATTTATTCCATCGTAGTTTCTAAAGGGGATAAAGTGCGTTTTTCGTTTATAGGTTTTAAAGATGCTATTGTTTCCATACCGCATACGGTGGTTTCCGCAACTTATAATATTGATTTTAAACTCGTGGAAGATACTACCGTGCTGCCCACTACTTTTATACGCTCACTGCCAAGCCCGGCCCAGTTTACCCGTGATTTCCTTGCAGCAAGGGCCGACCTTACGTCGTTTGATATAGCACAATACAATGTGCGCAGGGAAGTACTGTTAAGCATGGCTGCCAACATACCCAGGGACGGCCGTGAGGCTTCAAGTGCCCAGGTCGTGAGCCAGATACCCGGTGTAGCGAATTTTGGCAGGGGAGCACAGACTACTAATTTTCTGAGGCCATCCTCCTGGAACAGTTTTGTAAAGGAATGGAAAGAAGGCGGTACATCCAGAAACTAAAGCATAAACCTTCTCATCATATCTTTGCGCAAAGCTTCCGGCGCGCCTTCCATTACCTTATTTATTGCTTTTTGCATATCGGCGGTTGTAGACCTTTTTCCTTTTACAGAAAAATTTAATTGTTCATCAGGGATCTTTTTCGCAAAAACTTTGGTGGCAAACCAGGTAACATTTTCATGCGGCAGAGCCACGCCAAGTATAGTGCCGGGCAGGCCGTTGAAGCTTTCGGGGCCTACGGAAGGGATGATCTGATTTGTAAAGAATGCCACCACATACACAGAATCAAACATGAGCCCGTTTGCTCTGCGGCACTGAAAGCCTGCAATATCGCGGTATTCATCAGTAATTTTCCAGATAAATTTTCTTGTGGAATCTTCCACAATGAAGTTCTCTTCAAAGAATTTTCTCTTGGTAACTGACTTGCCTGTACTCAGGTCTGTATGTATGATGTTTTCATTGCCCAGCGTCAGTGCAGGATTGAACATCTGGCTGTTGGCAAATTCATTTGGGTTTTCTAACTGGTACAATGACCTGGATTCATTAAAATTGAGGGTATAATTAATGGTTTTAAACTGTGGGTTGTTTTTTTTGTAAGCTTCCGCAAATTGTTTTGCCCATTCATTGTCATTCATGGATTTATCTAAAAGCGCATAGACATTTATTTTTTTCTCGTAGGTAACGCTTCCTTCCCTGAGAAAAGCCCCATTCTGTGCAAACAGACTGGCAGAAAAGCATAATGTAATCAGTGTGGTTAAGTATCTCATGTTAAAAATTGATTAGTTAGAAGCACCGGCCCCGGCTTTATTGAAATCATATACAAAAGAGAGCAGCATATGCCTGCCGATGGTAGTATTGTACTTTTGTGTTATTGTATTGTTGTATGCCGATCTTGAAAATCCGTTATTCTGGTTAAGGATATCTTTCGCTGTCAGTATCAATTGCATATTATCTTTTTTCCCGAATTTTTTTATGAGGTAGGCATCCCATGTAAATCTTTCAAAGTTCTCATTGAAAGAGACTGTTTTCTGTTGCCAGAAATATTGGGCATCTGATCTTACAATGAATTTTTTGGTTATGTAGTAGCGCAGGTTCCCGCGTAAAGTGTAGCTGAAGCCATTGTTGTTAATACGTTCCTGCAGGCTTGATTTGTTGATGTTATAACTTAAATTGTAACTTACGCCAAAATCATAAGCATCATTTTTATACTTGTCTAATCTTTGGCCGATACCATAAGAAGATGAAGTGGTTTTATTCAATACATCATTGATATAATTTACATATTCATTGCCCCTTGTTTCAATATCTACAGAATACCTGATATCCCATAATTTAGGGAATTTGCGCCCGTACCAGATGCTGAGATTGTACCCGGGATTGTAGTTTTCTTTCAGGTTAAAGTATTTATAGGTATTTACACCTTTATCGTCTGTGAGTACATTTGTAACGATCGGATTCATGGTCATCTGGTAATTGCCCCAAAATCCGAATGCTCTTTCAGTCATTACTTTATACGTGAAATACGAGGCATTTAACGAATGTCTGAAGGAAGGCCTTAATTCCGGGTTGCCGATAAAAATATTTAACGGATCATCATTTACAAACAACGGCTGCAGCTGGTTTATGCTGGGCTGATTTGTGTTGCCGTTATAATTTATCTCCACTCTTTTTTGCTGGGATGCACGGTAGCTGAATCTTGCTGAAGGGAACCAATTCACAAAGTTTCTTTCAAGGCTGCCCCTGTTGCGGAAAAGGTCTGTTTGTTTGTAGTTTACGGCACTTAAATCTGTTCCTACATTAAATAGGATCTTATTTTTTTTATAATTTAATGCCATACCGCCGCGGTGGTTGTACTGGTCAAATGAATATCGGTTGCTGTAAGTAGAATCAATCTTACTATAGTTTTCTTCAGCATCCTTATTGTATGATAAGCGCGCAGAGTTTGATTTATAAATATTGTAGCCGTAGTTGGAAACCAGCGTGAACTGTTCATTTAAGGGCTCGGTATACATTACTTTAGAAGTTATATTGGAAGACTTGCTGTTGTTGTCTTTTAACTGGTCAATTGTTTGAGAATTGATAATAGTATTGGTTGAGTCGTAGAAATTGCTATTGGATAAAAGGTTTCCGTGTGTGTTTTCGTCAAAAATATTTGTAGCAATATTTCCACTGATTGTCCTTCCTTTCTTTTTAAATTTTCTCTGGTAGTACATATTGGCGCCAAACGAATTCCTGGTGCCTTCATTGGAAAGGTCTCTTTTATTGTCGTTCAGCATAGAGCTGTCTTCCCTGCGGCTCAGTGTTTCATAATGGTTGTCCGAAGAAGTATTTGCAAAGCTTCCTGAGGCCGATATTTTAAACATAGATGCAGTATCTGGCTTTAATTCATAAACTGCATCGGCTTTTTGCCGGAAAAGATTGCTGGAATAATTATTGTTGCTTTCAGAGAAAATAACCCTGTCTGGCAGATTGTTTTGTGTCAGTGTGTTTGAAGATCCATATTTCGCGATCCGTCCAATTTTGTAGTTTCCGTTTATGAACTGTTTGTCTTCATTCCACTTATTATCATAATGCAATCCTCCTGACTGCACATCGGGGTATCCATTGCCGTTATATCTGCCGCCCCAGTCCAGTTCACTGTCTCCTCCGGAACCCATAAACATGATTCCGCCATCGTCAGTTACTTCCATATTAGCGCCTGATGAGCCGTATTTCATTGCATCGCTCCAGTTCAATCCAACGTCTCCTGTGTTGGCAAACGTACCGTAAGCAGAAAATTTGCGTTTAGATTTAAAGCTGTTGAACATTGTCTGGCCATAATAATATCCTTTTCCTTTATTGAGGTCTTCTGCACCGCCTCCCACATCTATTTTCCCGAAATAGCCTTTTTTCTGATCATCTTTTAGTTTAATGTTCACCGTCTTATCCCTTACACCATCGTCGATGCCGGTAAATGCAGCCTGGTCACTGGTCTTATCATAAAGCTGTACCTTATCAACCATGGATGCTTTGATATTTTTGGTGACAAGGGTAGGGTCGTCTCCGAAGAACTCTTCTCCATCTACCAGAACTTTTTTTATGGTTTGTCCCTGTGCAGTTATGTTGCCGTTTTGGTCTACCTGGAAGCCCGGCAGCCGCTTCAACAGCTCTTCCACATTGGCATTGGCATCTACTTTAAAGCTGTCTGCTGTAAACTCGGTAGTATCTCCTTTAATGCGTATCGCTGTATTTGCATGCACAATCACATCAGTCAATAAAGCCGTTTTTGTGATCAGGTCTACATCCCCAAAATCTTTAGATTGTTCAACCGCATTTATGGTAAATGCTTCTGTGTAGTCTGCATAGTTAGGATAGGTTACCAGTAAAATATAATTTCCCGTATCTACGTTGCTGATGCGGAAACTGCCGTTCTTGTCTGTTCTTGCAAAACTATAAAGGATGGAATCTTTGGCTTTTAGTACAATTACAGAAGCATCAGCCAGGTTTGTTTTGTTGGCAGTGTCTTTAATTTTGCCCTGTAGCGTTCCCTTTTGTGCGTATAAACCGGAGATAGATGCAACCGAGAGCAGCACAAATAAATAAAATTTTAGCATAAGTAATTATTAGCTTTCTATGAAATGCTTATTGTTTCAATATGGTTGCCTTAGGGTGGTAACTAATGTATTAGGTAAATGTACACTAATTTTTGACATCTATATTTTTCAATAAAATATTTTTACGAAAGTTTTGTTAATCATTTTTTTCCAATGTAAAAATGTCTTCTACTTTTTTACCGAAATACCTGGCAATTTTTAGTGCAAGCACTGTGGAAGGCACGTACTTACCGGCTTCCATGGCGTTGATGGTTTGCCTGCTTACTGAAATTTTATTGGCCAGCTCTTCCTGTGTTATTCCTTTAATTGCGCGTTCTACTCTAATATTGTTTTTCATCCGTAAATCTTTTAATGTTTGGAGTGACCGGATATAGATTCTTGCTGATCATCATCGGGATGTGAAAATTTATGATGTTCGGTTTTATATGCAGATCTTTTAGAACTTAATAAAAGGTATTCAAACCGTAGTTCGTAAATTATAAGCAATAAAAACCAATTATACTGCAAATAAAGATCATGAATAGCTCCGCGTACAAAAAAATAAAAAATTATAAACATGGCATAGTAGACGAGTACTGCCCACAAGAGCGCATTCAATCTCATGCTGAAAGTATATTCATCTTCAACTTTTAATTTTGAAAATGCGGTAAGCAGCAAGCCAAACAAAATCAGCCCTCCCCAGATAATTAAATAAATATTTTCAAACTCATAATTGATTTTTAAGAAACCTAAATTTCCCATAGCATCATTGGTGACAAAACTTAATTTTGGTAACTT